>CALMQC010000485.1 GCA_937871895.1 uncultured Roseateles sp.
AGGCCCCGGCGCGTGCATTGCAGGCCCGCACGGCCGGCGAGGGGCCCTGGGGCCGCCGCCTGCGCCAGGGCTTGCTGAGCCTGCAGCTGCTGGGCGCGCTGCTGCTGGTGGCCTTGAGCGGCGTGCTGATGCAGCAGCACACCCACCTGCTGCGCGCCGACCGTGGCTATGCGCCCGAGCATCGTCTGGTGCTGGACGGCTTGGCGGATGGCGAGCCGCCCACCGCGTTGATCGACGCCCTGACCCACCTGCCCCAGGTGCGCGACTGGGCCTGGGGCGACTCGTTGCCCACCGGCGTGGGCCCGAAGGACTACCTCTCGGGCTTCGTCGGCCCCTCGGGCCAGCAGCACACGCTGCGCAGCAACCAGGTGGCGCCGCGCTTCTTCCGCGTCTGGGGCATGCGCGTGCTGGCGGGCGACCCGCTGACCGGTGCGCAGGGCGACGCTCGCGTCGTGCTCGATGCCCAAGCCGCGCGCCTGCTCGGCTTTGCCTCACCGGCCGCGGCCGTGGGCCAGTGGGTGCGCGGCGGCGGCGCCTTCATGCAGGCGGGCAGCGATGCCTTCCGCGTGGCGGCGGTGGTGGACGACCTGCGCTTCGAGGCCGGGCAATTGCCCGCCATGCCCAAGCTCTTCGTGCTGCGCGACGAGGCCTTTGGCCTCTTGACCCTGCACGCCAGCGACGACGCGGCGCTGGAGGCAGCGGTGCTGCAAACCTGGCAGCGCCTCAGCCCCGACCGCCTGCTGCAGGTGGACCTGGCGAGCCGCCAGCGCGCCGCGGCGTGCGCAGAAGAGCAGCGCCTGACCGGCCTCTTGCTCGTGGTCGCGGCGCTGGCCCTGGGCGTGGCCGCGATGGGCACGCAGGCCCTGATGACCGACACCCTGCGCCGCCGCCGCCGCGAGATCGTGCTGCGGCGCCTGCACGGTGCGCCGAGCGGGGCGATTGCAGGCACGCTGCTGCGCGAGTTCCTGCCCCCGCTGGCCGTCGCGGCCGTGCTGGCGCTGCCGCTGGCGGCCTGGCTGGGCTGGCACTACCTGGCCGGCTATGCCGACCGCGTGGCGCTCTTGCCCGGGCTGGCGCTGCCGCTGCTGGCCGCGCTGGCGGTGATCGGGCCGGTGCTCGTGCTCACGCTCGCGCAGCAACTGCGCACGGCGCTGCGCATCCAGCCCGTTGAGGCGCTCGAATGATCAGGATTCGGTCGGCAAAAAGCGCGCGGCGAGCCCCGCGCGGCCCGGGTAGTAGCGGAAGAAGGGCCGCGCCTCGTCAATGGCCGCCGCCACGGCGGGGTGGGCCAGCAGGCGCTCGAAGTAGGCCGCCAACTGCGCGTGCTGCGGCGCCAGCTGCACATAGGTGAAGGCGTAGAAGAGGGCCGGCGCGGCGGCGCAGTCGGCGAGGCTGAAGCTGGGGCCGGCCAGCCACTCGCGGCCCTGCAGGCGCTCATCGATCAGGCCGTAGGCCAGGGCGAGCGCGTCCTTGGCGCGGCTGTGGCCGAGCGGGTCCTTCTGGCCCTCGGGGCGGAGCAGGTCGTCGGTGCATTTCTGCATCGGCGTCATCACGTACTGGTCGAGCAGGCGGTCCCACAAGCGCACATCGAGCGCGGAGCCTGCGTCCTCAGGGATCAAGCGGCGACCGGGCGCGGCGTGGTGCAGCTGCAGGTGCTCGATGAGGATCGTGGACTCGACGACCGTGCGGCCGGCATCGACCAGCACCGGCATCTTGCCGATGGGCCACAGCGCCAGGAAGGCAGCACGCTCGTCCGGGTCGCCGAGGTTGAGCAGGCGCTTGTCGAGCGTGACGCCGAGCGCGTTGGCGGCGATGCAGACCTTCTGGCAGTAGGAGGACAGCGGGTGGTAGTGCAGGATGGGCTGAGACATGGGTGGCTCCGACGTAGCGCCGTGCAGTATCCGGGCACAAAAAAGCCGGGCCCGGTGTGTGCCTGGGCCCGGCTTCAGCGAGGGGTGCTCAGTAGCGCGGCGACTTGCCGGTGAAGCTCGGGTCGTACTTCTTCATCTCGGCTGTGTCGTTGCGGGTGCGGATGCCGCAGGACAGGTATTGCTCGTGCAGGGTGCGCACGGCCTCGCGGTCGAGCGTGACGCCAAGGCCGGGGGTGCGCGGCACGGTGACGCTGCCGTTCACGAACTTGACGCGGCCCTCGGCGGCGACTTCTTCTTCCTGCCAGGGGTAGTGGGTATCGCAGGCGTAGCTGAGGTTGGGCACGGCGGCGGCCAGGTGGGTCATCGCGATCAGGCTGGGCGCGAGGTGGGAGTTGGAGTGCATGGACACGCCAAGCCCGAAGGTCTCGCAGATGCGCGCGAGCGTTTGTGTGGCGCGCAGGCCGCCCCAGTAGTGGTGGTCGGACAGGACGACCTGCACGGGGCCACGGCCGGGGTAGCGCACCGACTGCTTCAGCTCCTCGAAGGAGGTGACGACCATGTTGGTCGCCAGCGGCAGCGTGGTGTGCTTGGCCAGCTCGTTCATGCCGTCGAGGCCGGGGGTCGGGTCCTCGTAGTACTCGAGCAGGTCGTTCAGCGCGGGGGCGTGCTTGATGGAGGTTTCAAGCGTCCAGTTGGCATTGGGGTCGAGCCGCAGCGGCACGCCGGGGAAGGCTTTGGCCAGCGCGGCGATGCTGGCCACTTCATGCGCAGGGTCGAACACGCCGCCCTTGAGCTTGATGGACCCAAAGCCATAGAGCTCGCGCATGCGGCGGGCCTGGGCCACGATCTGGTCGGGGCTGATGCCTTCGCCCCAGGCGTCGGGGGCGTAAGGCTTCTCGATGTGCTCGGCGTACTTGAAGAACAAATAGGCGCTGTAGGGCACGCTGTCGCGCACGGCGCCGCCGAGCACGTCGCAGACCGGGGCCCCGAGGCGCTGGCCGATCAGGTCGAGCATGGCGCCTTCAAAGGCGGCCATCACCTTGGCCGCGTTCTTGGCACCGTGCGAGCCGGGCGCGAGGTTCATCTCGAAGCCGGCGCTCTTGGTGGCCTTGACGCCGTGCTTGACGCGCTCGTCCATGCCGTTGAGGTCAAACGGCGAGAAGCCCTCGATCAGCTCGCGCGCGGCGGCCAGCGCCTTGAGCATGCCTTCGTCGCCATAGGTCTCGGCGATGCCGACGAGACCGTCATTGGTCTCCAGCTCGACGATGGAGCGCAGCGCGTAGGGCTCGTGGATGCCGACGGCGTTGAGCAGCGGCGGGTCCCGGAAGGCGATGGGCGTGACGCGCATCTGGGTGATGCGCCATTCGTTCAGAGCTTTCATGCGGCGGGCGTCGAGAAGCGGTAGAGGATGTGATGCGCCTGGACCTCGCCAGGCCGCACCACGGCGGAAGGCCAACCGGGGTGGTTGGGGCTGTCGGGCCAGTACTGCGGCTCGATGGCAAAACCCGCAAAGGCGGGGAAGTTGCGGCCCGTGCGGCCCCGGCTGCCGGTGAGGTGGCGGCCGGTGTAGTACTGCAAGCCCGGCAGGCTGGTGCCGATGTCGAGCTGCACGCGCCCGTCGCCCGAACGCACCTGGGCGCCCGAGCCGATGAAGCAGTGGTCGTAGCCCGCGCCATCGGGCCCCAGAACCGGCGACCACTCGCGCAGGTCAAAGCGCGTGCCGTTGACGGGCTCGGGCTCGCCCTTGGGCAGGCCGGCCCAGTCCACGGGCAGCACGCGCAAGGCCTCCAGGCGCACCCGGTGCGCATCGATGCGCTCCTCGGTGCCGTCGAGGTTGAAGTAGCTGTGGTTGGTGAGGTTGACGGGGCAGGGCTTGGAGCAGCGCGCCGTCCAGCTCAGGCGCACTTCGCCCGGGCCGGTGATGCGGTAGCTGAGCTCCACGTCCAGCGCGCCGGGGAAGCCTTGGTCGCCGTCGGGCGAGTGCAGCTTGAGGCGCAGCTCGCGGTTGTCGGCGTAGAGCAGGGTCCAGTCGCGCAGGTGGTAGCCGGGGCTGCCGCCATGCAGCAGGTTGGGGCCCTCGTTGGGCGGCAGCTTGACCTCCTGCCCATCCAGCACATAGCGGCTGCCGGCGATGCGGTTGGCATAGCGGCCCACCATGCAGCCCAGGAAGCTCCTCTCCGTGGCGTAGGCCGCCACGTTGGCGTGCCCCAGCAGCAGCTCGCGGTCGTGGAACTTGGCGCTGAGCCAGGTGGCACCGAAGGGCGTGAAGCTGGCGGTCAGACCACAGTCGTCTGACAAGGTGTAGGTCGAAGACATCGGCAGATAGAGCAGCAACAAGGAGCGCGCTCTCGGGCCCAGGACCGTGAAGAACGCATGAACCGCAGGTCGGTGACCTTTGGGCGGCGCGCAAAACGGCGTGCCCTAGGGTTGCGCCCATTGACCGCAGCGCTGAATCGGGAAATGATAGCGCTACCTTTTAGATCTGTCATGCGCCTGGATCCGAGATAGAGGTATCACCGGATCGGGCAAACCCACAGAGCTGGCACAAGGTCGGGTACGGGCGGCGCGGAGCTAGCCCGGCGCGCTCTGGGTCGCCGGCCCCCTGTGGGTCGCCGTTCACCCTTGTTCAAAGCCGCCACGGGCGGCCCTTTTGCCGTGATTCAAAACCCCATCCTCCCCGGCTTCAATCCCGACCCCTCCATCTGCCGTGTGGGCGACGATGTCTACATCGCCACCTCGACCTTCGAGTGGTACCCCGGCGTGCAGATCCACCACTCGCGTGACCTCGTCAACTGGACGCTGATCGCGCATCCGCTCAACCGCGCCTCGCAGCTCGACATGCGCGGCGAGGGCGATTCCTGCGGCATCTGGGCGCCTTGCCTCTCGTACGCCGATGGGCTCTTCTGGCTGGTCTACACCGACGTCAAGCGCTTCGACGGCGCCTTCAAGGACGCGCACAACTACATCGTCACCGCGCCCAGCATCGAGGGCCCCTGGAGCGACCCGGTCTACGTCAACAGCTCGGGCTTCGACCCCAGCCTCTTCCACGACACCGACGGCCGCAAGTGGTTCGTCAACATGCAGTGGAACCACCGCACCGAGAGCGTCGGCGGCAATCCCAAGAGCCCGGCCTTTGACGGCATCCTGCTGCAGGAGTGGGACGCCAAGACCAAGAAGCTGGTCGGCCCCATCAAGAACATCTACCCCGGCACCGACCTCGGCCTCGTCGAGGGCCCGCACCTCTTCAAGCGCGGCGAGTACTACTACCTGACCACCGCCGAGGGCGGCACCGGCTACAACCACGCCGTGACCATGGCGCGCAGCAAGGCCGTCGATGGCCCCTACGAGACCCATCCCAACAAGCACCTGATCACCAGCCGCTTCAGCCCCGACGCGCCGCTGCAGCGTGCCGGCCACGGCCAGATGGTCGAGATGCCCGATGGCTCGGTCTATCACACCCACCTGTGCGGCCGCCCGCTCAAGACCTCCAAGGGCCCGCGCTGCCCGCTGGGCCGCGAGACCGCGCTGCAGCGCTGTGTCTGGAAGGACGATGGCTGGCTCTACCTGGCCCAAGGGGGCCAGACCCCGGCTGTCGAGGTCGAGGCCGCCGCGACGCGCCTGCCGCGCGGCCCGGTGCGCCGCAACTTCAAGGGCGAGACCCAACTGCCCATCGAGTTCCAGTGGCTGCGCACACCCTACCCTGATCGTCTCTTCAAGCTCACCGGCTCGGCCCTGCAGCTGACGGGCCGCGAGTCGCTCGGCAGCTGGTACGAGCAAAGCCTGGTGGCACGCCGCCAGGAGGACTTCAACTTCCGCGCCGAGACGCGGGTGCGCTTCGACCCCGACACCTACCAGCAGGCGGCCGGCCTCACGCACTACTACAACCGCCACAAGCTGCACTTCCTGGCCGTCACGCTCGACGAAAAGCTCGGCCGCGTGCTGACCATCATGAGCTGCAACGGCGACTACCCCGACAGCCGCCTGACCTGGCCCGTCAAGGTGCCGGTCCAGGTGCCCGAGGAAGTGGGCCTCGCGGCCGAGGTCAAGGGCGAGTACCTGCAGTTCTATTACGACATCGGTCAGGGCTGGACGCCCATCGGCCCCGTGCTCGATGCCAGCGTGATCTCCGACGAAGGTGGCCGTGGTGAGCATGGCTCTTTTACCGGCGCCTTCATCGGTATGCTTGCCTTTGACACCTCGGGCCGCGCACGCACGGCCGATTTCAGCCACTTCGATTACATCCCGGGTTGATGCCATGCACCTGTCTCGCCCCCGACGCCAGCTGCTTGCGCTGGCCGCTCTGTGCATGAGCGGCTTGGCGTCGGCGGCGGACAAGTTCGTCGCCCTCACCTTTGACGACGGCCCCGACACCGTGCAGACGGCGCGGGTGCTCGATCGGCTGAAGGCCCACGGCGCGAAGGCCACCTTTTTCGTGCTGGGCGAGCGCCTCACGCCCGCCCACCACGGCGTGGTCGAGCGCATCAAGGCCGAGGGCCACGAGATCGGCGTGCACGGCTTTGACCACAAGGCCCTGGACAAGCTCTCGGCGCCAGAAGCCAAGGCCGAAACCGCGAAGGCTTATGCCGCCGTGGCGGCTGGCACGGGGACCAAGCCCGCCTGGTACCGCGCGACCTTCCTGGCAGTCAGCCCCACGCTGATGGCCGCCATCGACCTGCCCTTTGCCGGCGGCATCGCTGCCTTCGACTGGCCGGGCACCGATGCGGTCACCGCGCAGCAGCGCGCGCAGAAGGTGCTGCAAAGCGCCGACCTGCGCAATGGCGCCATCATCCTGCTGCACGACGTGCAACCCGAGCCACATCCGTCGGCCGAGCTGCTCGACATCCTGATCCCGGCCTTGAAGGCCCAGGGCTATGGCTTCCTGACGCTGAGCGAGCTGTTCAAGCGGCGCGGCGTGCAGCCGGCGCTGCGCAAGCAGTGGCTGGTGGCGGAGTGAACCCTAGGCGCTGAGCGGAAGCGCACAAAACAATCGGGGCGCCCTCATTGGATG
>CALMQC010000486.1 GCA_937871895.1 uncultured Roseateles sp.
GGAAGGCCGCCGCCTGCGAGGGCGTGGTGCTGTCCAAGATCGACGAGGCCGTCAAGCTCGCGCCGGCACTCGACACCCTGATCCGCCACCGGCTCAAGATCCTCGGCGTGGCCAATGGCCAGCGCGTGCCCGAAGACTGGCACCGCCTCAGCAGCGCCGACCTGGTGCAGCGTGCGCTGCGCAGCCCGGCCCCCGGTGCCTGGCGCCTGGCCACGGCCGATGTGAACCTGATCTTTGCCGGCGCGCCGGTGGCTGAGCACAGCCTGAAGGCTTGATTGGCATGACAGTCCCCCGGCCACGCGCAGCCAGCCAGCAGGTGCCCCAATGAGCAACCGTCTCGACGACCAGGCCCAGGGCTTGCGCAAGCTCTTCGCCACCACCCGGGCCCACTGGGTGCCGGTGCTCAGCAACCCCGAGGTGGCCGCGTCCACGGCGCTGCTGGAGTTGCTGTGCCGGGCCTATGCCGAACTCGGCCTGCAGACCCTGCTGGTGGACGCAGGCGAACGCGTCGAGACCACCTCCGAGCTGGCGGCGGTGGACATGTCCAAATGCATCGAGCGGCTCTCTGGCCGCGTCAGCTACCTGGCCGCGCGGGGCTTGCCGATGCGCTATCTCAATCACCATGGCTCGGCCGCGGGCTTCCTGGACGCCGTGATTGAGGCGGCGCCTCAGGTGGACGTGATCCTGCTGCACGCCAGCGCCCCCGAAATGGCCCGCATGCTGACCCAGCCGCAGCTGCGCCCCCTGCTTTTGGCCGACACAGACCCGCGAAGTGTGACGTCTGCCTACGCCAGCCTGAAATGGATGGCCCAACGCACGGGTTTGCTGGTCTACAGTGTTTTGATGTCCTGCCCTCCGCAACTGCGGCTGGCCACGCGTATCGCGCAGCAGCTGTCCCAATGCGCCGACACCTACCTGGGTGCCGCGGTGGCTGATGCGGTCTGCTGGGACACCCGCGCCAGCCGTGCGCCGCTGAGCGCCGAGGTGCTGCAACTGGCCCGTGAGCTGCTGATGGCCAGCCCTCCGGGCGAACGTGCCTCGGCCGCCCTGTTGGCCGACACCCAGCCTCTGCGCCCCTCGCGGCACGCAGCCCCTGTTTTTGCCCACTGAGTCGCCGCCATGTACACCGCCAAAGGCCGTCTCGACAACAGCTCGCTGATCAAGCAGTACAGCCCGCTCGTGCGACGACTGGCGCATCAGATGGTGGCCAAGCTGCCGGCCAATGTCGAGGTGGACGACCTGATCCAGGTGGGCCTGATCGGCCTGACGGATGCGCTCTCCCGCTTTGACGTGGGCCAGGGCGTGCAGTTCGAGACCTTTGCCACCCAGCGCATCCGCGGCGCCATGCTCGACGAGCTGCGCGGCGGTGACTGGATGAGCCGCGGCGCGCGCCGCCAGCAACGCGAGATCGAGGAGGCCGTGCGCCGCGTTGAGCAGCGCTTGGGCCGCCCGGCGAACGAGGCCGAGATTGCCGCCGAAATGGGCCTGCCCCTGCCGGACTACCAGGACCTGCTGACCAAGGTGCGTGGCACCCAGCTCGTCTACCTGGAAGACATGACGGGCGCCGAGGGTGACGACGACTACCTCGACCGCCACGTGGCCGACGATGGCGCCAACCCCATGTCCTTGCTGCAGGACCATCGCATGCGCGAGGCCCTGGTGCAGGCCATCAAGAACCTGCCCGAGCGCGAGCAGTTCGTGATGAGCATGTACTACGAGCACGACATGAATCTGAAGGAAATCGCGGCCGTGCTCAATGTCACGGAGTCGCGCGTTTGTCAGTTGCACAGCCAGTCAATTGCAAGACTCCGGGTCAAACTGCGAGACTGGTGAGGGTAGGGCGCCGCAGGCGTAGCCGCCCCTCCGGCGTCTCAACACACCCTGGGTCCCCTACATGCTGAGCTGGAAACGAGGCGAGTCCTCGCCCCTCCCCGCGCCGACGCGCAGCTCGGGCCAGAGCGACCTGGCCCTGGGTGCCATTCGCAAGCTCTCTGGGTCGGTGTCCGAGGTGGGCCACGATGCCGCCGAAGTGCGCGGTGCGCTGGATGATGTGCAGCGTGTGGTCAGCGCCCAGGCCCAGGCCATGCAGGCCTTGGCTGAAGAACTCAAGGGCGTGGCGCGCGCCCAGGTCGCCATCACGACGGCCACCACGCAGAGCAGTCAATCGGTGCAGCGCGCACGCGACGCGCTGGCCAGTGCAGGGGCCGAGGTCGAGGGCATGTCCCAGACCCTCAAGCAGGTCTCGGAGGCGGCGGCCGGCATCACCCGCATTTCGCTGCAGACGCGGCTGGTGGCCTTCAATGCCTCGGTCGAGGCCAAGCACGCGGGTGACGCCGGGCGCGGTTTTGGCGTGGTGGCCGATGCCATCAAGTCGCTCGCCGCCCAAGTCGAGACCTCGTCCAAGGCCATCGTCTCGGCCATCGCCTCGCTGCAGACCCGCATCGACCACTTCAGCGCCCAGCTGGTCGAGCGCGACAACACCAAGCCAAGCGAGGTGCATGCCGCTTTCCGCGCCGTCGAGACCGAGGTCACGGCCATCGCCACCTCGGCAGGCCAGAGCGCCCACCAGGTCGAAGCCCTCAATGCGCGCGCCCGTGAGCTGGAGTCCGAGGTGGGCGAGGCTCAGCACGGGCTCAAGGTGGCCCTCGCGGGCAGTGACCGCTTCCTCAAGCTCTCCGAAGATCTGATCGAGCAGATCGCAAGCAGCGGCGTCGAGGTCGAGGACGGCGAGTTCATCCGCCTGGCCCAGGACGCGGCGCGTGACATCGCAGCGCTCTTCGAGGAGTCGCTGCGCAGCAACGCCATCAGCGAGGCCGATCTCTTCGACGAGAACTACCGGCCCATCGAGGGCACCAACCCGGCCCAGGTGCTGACGCGCTTCTGCCAGCTGACCGACCGACTGCTGCCCGAGGTGCAAGAGCGCGTGGTCCAGGCCAACCCGAAGATCGTGTTCTGCATCGCGGCTGACCGCAACGGCTACATCGCCACGCACAACAAGAAGTACTGCCACCCGCAGCGCAAGGGCGACACCGTCTGGAACACGGCCAACAGCCGCTACCGGCGCATCTTCAATGACCGCACGGGCCTTGCCTCGGCGCGCAACACCAAGCCCTTCCTGCTGCAGACCTACCGGCGCGACATGGGCGGCGGCAAGTTCGTCATCCTCAAGGAAGCCGCCGCGCCCATCGTGGTGAACGGGCGGCACTGGGGCGCCTTGCGCCTGGCGTTCAACTTTTAGGCTTGTCCGCCGGTCGCTTGGCCGGGGCCTTGACTGGCGAAGCGGGCCTGTTGGGCTCGACGAACCTCAGCTTCAACACCTGCTGCTGCGGCATGCGCTGCGAGTTGCCGTCCGGCCCGCCCAGGTTGAGCGGCACACCGACCGCGAGCATCAGCGTGCGGCCTACCAGCCCCGTCACCGGCGCCGGCTCGCCCATGGGCTCGGCCGAGGTGTCTAGCAACCGCTCGATGTCACGCACCAGCGTGGTTGGCGTGCCTGAACGACGCTCGTGAAAGTCCTGGCGCTCGCTCGGGTCCACGTCAAACACGTTGTAGCCCCCCTCGCAGTGGGGCGAAGCGGGCGGGCAGCTCCGCATCACCAGCAGGTCGGCCGTTTCGGGCTTGCTGCGGTCGGCGTCGGGCAGTGCGCCACTGGCAAAAGGCCGGAAGGCGGGGCTGCGCAAGTCCCGTGCGTTCAGCTGGGCAAGCCAGTCCGCGTCGAGCGAGGCCGCCACCATCACGCGCTCGCCACCGCCTGGGAAGCGCACCACCAACTGGAAGGGCCGAGGCGCCAACTGCCACTCACCGGGGGCGCTGGCCTTGAGCGCCTTGCCGTCCTGCTCGATGCCAAGCTCCACCGCGTAGCGCGGGCTTTGCGCGGCGGCTTGCAGCAAGCGCGGCTCGGCCCAGGCGCGGATGTCGGCGGCACGCTCGCCGCCCGCTGCGTCGTAGACGCCGCCAGGGTGCGCGCCTGCGGCCAAAGCAGGGCTCGGCAGCAGGCTGGCGCCACGTGCGGCCAGGTGCTCCACCAGGGCCAACTGGCCGCCCATGGCCGCAGCTTCGATGGCGGAGATGCGGGCTCCGGGCGCGGGGTCCAGGCGCGCGCCGGCGGCCAGCAGGGCGTCCAGCGCATGGCGATGGCCTCGGTAGGCGGCCACGGTCAGGGCCGTGGGCAGCTCGTCGCGCACGCGCTGGTCCTGCTGGTCCGGTTTGGCGCCGGCAGCCAGCAGGCGCTCGACGCTGCTGAGCGCCACATCGACCTTGGGGCTGGCCAGCGCGACTGGCAGCGGGCAGCCTGCGGGTGCGCAATGGTTGGGGTCGGCGCCACGGCGCAGCAAGGCCTCCAGCGCCTCATGCCGGCCGGTCACGTCGGCGATCACGACAGCCATGGTCAGCGGCGACTGGCCATCCTCGGCGTCGATGTTGACCGGCACCTCGGCCGGCACCTCTGCCAGCGTCTTGCCCGCGTTGGGCCCGCCCAGCCGCGAGCGCCACGCCAGGTGGGCCTGGACGAGCGTCATGGCGGCGGCGTCCTTGGGCGAGGGCAGCAAGCCCAGTTGCACCCAGCGCAGCACCTCGCGGTTGAAGTCGCTGCCCATCGGCGTGGGACCGCGCTCCCCCCGCTGCTTGAGCTGCACCACCGACCAGAACGCACTGCCGTCAGCCTGCTTGCGGGCGATGGGCAGAGTGATGTCGCCGGGGCGCGCCAGGCGCACCATCCAAGGCCGCAGCGCGGGTTCGACGTCGGTCAGGTAGCGCGCCCGCCGCTCCTTGCGTGCGGGGGCCGTGCTTGCGTTCAAGGCGCCCACGCGCACCGCGTGCTCGGCGGCGGCCAGGGTGCTGAAGTCGGCCACGATGTACTGATAGCTGTAGAAGCCCGTGCTGCTGCTGACGGCCAGGCGCATCAAACGCCAGTCTTCGGCCGTCCAGGTGCTGGCGTCGACTTTGTCGGGACTCTGTGCGGTGGCAGCCGCAGTGAGCAGCGCGAACAGCGCTGGGAGCAGTTTGTGCATGAGAAGGTGTTGAAAGTGCGCCCGTGCGGAGGGCGGCAGGGCTACTTGCGCATCAAGGTGCTTTTGCCGAAGAGCGACTCGATCAAGTCCACAGCGACGAGAGCGGTCTTGTTGCGCTCGTCGAGCGCCGGGTTCAGCTCGACGACATCGAGCGAGGCCATCAGGCCGCTGTCGGAGATCATCTCCATGCACAGGTGGGCCTCACGGTAGGTGGGGCCGCCGGGCACGGTGGTGCCGACGCCGGGAGCCATGCTGGGGTCGAGAAAGTCCACGTCGAAGCTGACGTGCAAGTGCGTGTGGGCGTCCATGGTGGCCAGGGCCAGCTCCATGGCGGCGCGCATGCCGGTCTCGTCGATGAAGCGCATGTCGAAGACGTCGAGATCCTGTTCATGCACGAAGCGGCGCTCGCCTTCATCGACGCTGCGGATGCCGATCTGGCGCACCCACTTGGGCGAGATCGCCGGCACCTGGCCGCTCATCTCGATGAGGGCCTGGGGCCCGAAGCCGCACAGGCAGGCGACCGGCATGCCATGCACATTGCCGCTGGGCGTGAGGGTGTGGGTGTTGAAGTCGGCATGGGCGTCGAGCCACAGCACGCGCAGCTTCTTGCCCCGCTCACGGCAGTGCCGCGCCACGGCGCTGATGGAGCCGATGGCCAGGCAGTGGTCGCCGCCCATCAGGATGGGCATGCGCCCCAGCTGCAGCTCGGCGTACACGGCGGTGTGCACCTGCGCGTTCCAGGCCACCACCTCGGGCAGGTGGCGGTAGCCGTCCTGCGGGGGCTGCCAGGGGTTGACGGGGCCATGCAGGTTGCCGCGGTCCTCAACCTCGACGCCACGCGCCTGCAGCGCAGCAGCCAGGCCCGCCACGCGCAGGGCCTCGGGGCCCATGCTGGCGCCGCGCGCGCCGGCGCCGATGTCGGTGGGCGCGCCGATGAGGGAGACCTGGCGTAGACGGGTCATGTCAGAGCAGCGGTGTACCGCCCAGTTCGTATTCGGTTTCCAGCAGCGACCAGGCTTCCTCGGCGGTCTCGACGTAGTGGAAGAGCTTCTCGTCGCCGGGCGAGATCATGCCGGTCTCAACCAGCAGGTCAAAGTTGATCAGTCGGCTCCAGAACTCGCGCCCGAACAGCAAGATGGGGCGGCGGCGGCTCTTGCCGGTCTGGATGAGGGTGAGCGTCTCAAAGAGCTCGTCCATGGTGCCAAAGCCACCGGGGAAGCACACCAGTGCCACCGAGCGCATCACGAAGTGCATCTTGCGCAGCGCGAAGTAGTGGAAGCGGAAGCACAGCTCGGGCGTGATGTAGGGGTTGGGGTGCTGCTCGTGCGGCAGCACGATGTTGAGGCCCACGCTCTTGCCGCCCGCCTCGTGGGCGCCGCGATTGCCGGCTTCCATGATGCCGGGGCCGCCGCCGGTGACGACATAGATGGGGTCGCCGCCCTGGAGCGTGTTCTCGGTGATGAGCTTGGCGAGCTGGCGGGCCTCTTCGTAGTAGCGGCTCATGTCGAGCTGCATGCGCGCGCGGCGGATGGCGTCGGAGGTGCTGCCGGCTTCGGCCTCGGCCAGCTGCTTCTCGGCCAGGTCACGCGGCAGGATGCGGGCACTGCCGAAGATGACGACGGTGCTTTGCACGCCCTGCTCGGCCTGCATCAGCTCGGGCTTGAGCAGCTCCAGCTGCATACGCACGGGGCGCAGCTC
>CALMQC010000487.1 GCA_937871895.1 uncultured Roseateles sp.
CAATGGCGCGCAGGTCGGTGGCGCCGCCTCCGAGGTCGGCCTGCAGGTTCCACTGGGCTTGGGCCAGGCCCGTGACGAGGCCGACCTGCAAGTCGCCACTCACGTCGATGGCGAAGGTCACGTCCAAGGGCGTGCCCAGCGCGAGGCCGGGTACGTTGAAGGTGAGGTCGTCCCGAAAGATGCCGCGCGAGATGGTGTTGCCCGAGCCCGCAAACTCGCCCTGCAGCTTGATGACGCCGTACTTCACAGAGGTGCTGCCCGAGCCGGCGGAATTGGCGCCGCCGCTGCCGCTGCCGCTGAGCTGTGCGAGCACGGTGTCGTTTTGCAGCAGGTTCACCGGCCCGCTGCCGCCCGCAAAGCTGGGCGACACGAAGAGCTGCGCGGTGCCCCAGGGCGCGGCCTGGGCCGTGGCCGCCACCAGGCCGACGACGAGGCCCACCGCCAGACGGCGGAGTGCGGGAAGGCGGCGGCGGGGGCTGAAGGCGGTGGGCATGAGCGGCTCCTCGATGGGGTTGTGGTGGGGCTCCCTGGGGCGCCCGGCCGTTCACAGACGCAAGACGAGGTGCAAAAGGATCACGCGGTGGACCGGCGCCCCCGTGTTCAGGGGGCAATGCGTGACCAGCCCCGTCGCGGGGCGGGCGCTGGGGTGGGCTCAGCGCTGGCCGAGCAGCGCTTGCAGCCGCGCCTGCACCTGCCGCTCGCGCAGGTAGCGCGGCGTGCCGAGCAAGGCGAGGCCCTCACGGGCGAGTTGCTTGGCGGTGGTGGGGTCGGCGCTGAGCTGGGCCAAGCCCGCCAGAGCGCGGGCCTTTTGCAGCTGGCGGGCGCGCAGGGGCGGGGTGGTGGCGTCCGCCAAGGCAGGGGCGAGCACACGTTCGAACTGGGCACGGGCCGACTCGCCGGTCGAAGCATTGGGCTGCTGGGCCAGCACTTCCGCCAGCACGCCGGCCCACGCGGCCACGCAGCCCGGCCCCGTGCTGGCCATTGGCGGCGCGCTGCGCCTGGACCACGCGGCCGTTTGGAATCGCCTGGTGCTAGAAGCGGGCGGCCCGGGTGCGCGCATCGCGCCGTTCACCCACATCGATGGCGCTCAAGTCGG
>CALMQC010000488.1 GCA_937871895.1 uncultured Roseateles sp.
AGCCCAATGCCCGCATGCCTGACGAACGCGTCACCGTGCTGGACCCGCGAGGCGCTGCCTTGCGCCTCTTCCAGGGCACGGTGGAGCAGCTCTACACCGGCTGCCGCTGGGCCGAGGGGCCGGTGTGGTTTGGCGATGGCCGCTACCTGCTCTGGAGCGACATCCCCGCCAACCGCATCCTGCGTTGGGACGAGACCAATGGCGTGGTCAGCGAGTACCGCAACCCGTCCAACCATGCCAACGGCAACACGCGTGACCATCTCGGCCGCTTGATCAGCTGTGAACACCTGACGCGCCGCATCACCCGTACCGAATGGGACGGCCGCATCAGCGTGCTGGCCGACCGCTATCAGGGCAAGCGCCTCAATTCGCCCAATGACATCGTCTGCCAGCGCGACGGCACGATCTGGTTCACCGACCCCGCCTTCGGCATCAGCGGCTGGTTCGAGGGCGAGCCCGCCGTGCCTGAGCTGCCCGAGAGCTTCTACCGCCTGAGTGCGGACGGCGAGCTGCGCTGCATGGACGCCAGCCTCGCGGCCCCCAACGGTCTGGCCTTCTCGCCCGACGAGAAGCAGCTCTACGTGATCGACAGCAAGAGCGCGCCGCACCGGCAATTGCTGGCCTACGACGTGGACGGTGCCCAGCTCAAGAACCGGCGCGTGCTTTACAGCGCTGACGACGGCGGTCAACTCGACGGCTTCCGCCTCGACACGGCGGGCAATCTCTGGTGCGGCTATGGTGGCAGCGAGGCCACCAATGGCGTGCGCGTGCTGGCGCCAGATGGCACGCCGCTGCTGCACATCCAGTTGCCTGAACGCTGCGCCAACCTGTGCTTTGGCGGTGCGCGCAAGAACCGCCTCTTCATGGCCAGCAGCCACAGCCTCTACGCGCTGCACGTCAACGCCCAGGGCGCGCTGTGATTGCGCGCCGCAGCCTGCTGGCCGCCGGCGCGCTGCCGCTATGGGGAGGCCGGGCCCGGGCCGCAGACCAACTGCCTCAACCAAGCTTGCGCAACCTCTTCGCCGAGGTCCTGGGCAAGACCGAGGCCGAGTTGGACCAGCGCATCGGTGCGGCTTACCAGCACCTCTTCCAGGGCGGGCCCGAGCAGCGCATCGTCTTCGACGTGGCGCCCGACATGGCCTACTGCGCCGACATCAACAACCAGGACGTCCGTTCCGAAGGCATGTCCTATGCGTTGATGCTGGCCGTGCAGCTCAACCAGCAGGCGGTGTTCAACCGCCTCTGGCGCTGGGCCACGCGTTTCATGCGCCATGCCGAGGGTGAGCGGCGCGGCTACTTCGCGTGGTCCTGCGCGTTGGATGGCAAGCATCTCGACCCGGGCAGCGCCAGCGACGGCGAGGCCTGGATCGCCATGGCCCTGCTGATGGCGGAGGCCCGCTGGGGCAATGGCGAGGGTCTGCTGCACTACGGCGACCAAGCGCAGGCGTTGCTGGCCGAGATGCTGCACAAGCCGCGCACCGCGCGCGTCACGCCCATCTACGACCCGCAAGAGAAGCAGATCGTCTTCGCCCCGACGCCCGACGCGGCCGGCTTCACCGACCCGTCCTACCACCTGCCGGCCTTCACCGAGATCTGGGCGCAGCGTGCTGCCGATGCGGCCGACCGCCGCACCTGGCGCGAGGTGACCGACACCAGCCGCCACTTCTTCAAGCGCGCCGCGCATCCGCGTACCGGGCTGATGCCCGAGTACGCCTACTTCGATGGCCGCCCCTACACGCCCACCCACCATGGCCCGGGCAAGGCGGATTTCCGCTACGACGCCTGGCGCATCCTGGCCAATGTGGCCATTGACCATCAGTGGTGGCGCCGCGATGCCGAGTGGCAGATGGCGCAAAGCCAGCGTGTGCTTGGATTCCTGTCGGCCAACCCCAAGGGCAGCCTGTTCACGCTGGAGGGTAAGGCGCTCGACGAGGGCCGTTCACTTGGCCTCGTGGCGATGCTGGCGGTGGCCGGGCAGGGCTGCCCGGATGCGCGCCAGGCCAAGACATGGCTCCAACGCCTGTGGGACGCACCGATGCCCGTCGGCCGCTACCGCTACTACGACGGGCTGCTCGCCCTCTTGGGCCTGCTGCAGGCTGGCGGGCGCTTCAGGCCCTGGGGCGCAACGGTTTGACGAAGCCCAGAGGGGGCTCTACTCAGCCGTCTTGCAGTTCGGCTTGCACACCACCTCATTGCGTCCCAGCACGCGCAGCGACTGCAGGCTGGACGGCGGGCGGTGTTTGCCGCACTTGAAGCACGACCGCGTGTGGCCACTGCCCAAAAAGGGCGAGCCCCCCACTTTGGAGGAATAACGCAGGCCGCCCTCCCGGACTGCGGTAACGGTGTCTTTGCTCATGTTCTGGACCGGAACTGGAACCAGACCATTGACTCACAAGGCCTGTGACAGCGCTAGCGCGCTTGCCCTGAGCCCGCGTTGCATTGGTGCCGAAATTCAGGGCTTCCCCTGCCCCAGGCTTGAGGGGCCGTGATCGGGCGCGCGGGCGCTTACACAATTGGCGCATGGCCAAGCTCTTTTTCCGCTACGCGGCGATGAACGCCGGCAAATCAACGGCCTTGCTGCAGGTGGCGCACAACTACGAGGAGCGCGGGCACCGCGTCCTGATTTACACCGCGCGCGTGGACGACCGCTTCGGCGAGGGCTTCGTCACGTCCCGTCTCGGCCCCCAGCGTCAGGCGGCGACCTTTGACGACACGACCGACTTCCGTGCCGAAGCCGCCCGCTCGCCCGGGGTCGCCTGCATCCTGGTGGACGAAGCGCAGTTCATGACGCCGGCCCAGGTGCAGACCCTGCATGAGCTGGCCCATCTGCAGAACATCCCGGCCATCTGCTATGGCCTGCGCACCGACTTCCGAGGCGAACTCTTCCCCGGCTCAGCCACGCTGCTGGCCCTGGCTGACGAGATGGACGAGATGAAGACCATCTGCGATTGCGGGCGCAAGGCGACCATGAACATGCGCGTGGACGCCAACAACCGCAAGGTGACGGAGGGCGCCCAGGTCGAGATCGGCGGCAACAGCCGTTACCGCTCGGTCTGCGGCCGCTGCTTCCGCAGCAGCTGA
>CALMQC010000489.1 GCA_937871895.1 uncultured Roseateles sp.
ATCTTGAGCGGCGTGTTCCCATTGGAAGAGGGCAAAGTCTCAACGAAGCGGCGGCCGCCGTACAAGCACGAGACTGACGCACTGTCGCGCGTGATCGAATCGAAGGCCAGGGACCTTGTGGCCGAACTTCGGTCGGAATATCTGGCTGCGGACGCCGGGAGCGAGTGATGCAAACCAGGTACAGGTGGTTTCGGATACAGCTCCCTGCTCAGGCTCGAGACTTGGCGACACTTGTGGCTGCGCGTTCGTTCGATTCGACTTCGACGTCTGGCTTCGCGCGCGTACCGGGCGGCGTAGGCGGACCTTCGTATCGATTTCTATGGCGGTCGCGCGTCGTCGTTACGAGGCTAGATCCCGAGGGTGTTCCCACTTATGAGCAAATCGACAGCGTCAGCTTTACTGACTTTGCGCTGGTCGAGGTTGCAGCTTTGACCTTTCTCCGCATTGAGAACCCAGGCCGCAATGTTCGCGACTTGCTCAATGCGCTTGAGACCATAGTGGGCATGGGCTTCACGGTGAAGCCGGTCGTATTCGACAAAGGTCAGCCTTCCACGGTGTTCCGTTCGGTTGATGCCTCCAAACTCGTGGGCTTGAAAGTCGTCGGTGCTGTGCTGGCCGACGATTTGGTGGCACGGATGGAGTTCGCCTCCAAAGAGGGGATGGTGGTCGAGAACATGACCGTTCTTGACGGCTTGAAGTACAAGGTTGAGCACGCCGTGTTCGAACTCGTTCTAGGCGGGCTGAGAGGTCAAATTGCCTTCGCCGCGAACGGAACGGTGAAGATCAGCGGTCAAATTGCGCCGAAGCTCGTTGGCCTAGTGGAGCAGGACCTGCACCTCTTTGTCTGAGCAGATCGCAGAACGAGCACGCGATCGAAACTCTTCTCTATTGCGGTGGTGCGGATTGAGGGATGACAGACCCCTCTAGAACCACTCCCCCGGCAACGCCAAGCCCACGCTCTTCATCAGCCCCGCCCGCGCCGCCTTCAGTTCAGGCGTCGGCGCCGGCCAGCGGCGGTAGGCGTGGAGGAAGTCGAGGATGACGGTGGAGTTGTTGGAGGCTTCTTGCTGGCCGCGGCGTTGGCCGGGGTTGACGTAGTCCTTGTGCATCACGGCAGCGCCGCCGGCCACGTGGCGGGGCAGGGCGCGGCTGCAGACGCCGAGCAGGAAGTCCCAGTCCTCTTGCGAGGCCATGTGGGCGTCGAAGCTGAGGCCCTGCAGCAAGCTGCGGCGGTAGGCCAGGCAGTGCAGGGGGATGAAGTTCTTGACCCACAGCAGGTTCACGTCCTGGTCAGCCAGGGGTGAGACCTGGCGGCTGAGCTCGGGCATGCCGGGCTGCTGGCGGTCTTCGGTGACGACGGTGACGTCGGTGAACAGCACCTGGCTGTCGGGCTGCTGGCAGTGGGGCAGCAAGGTGGCGAGGTGATCGGGGCCGAGGGTGTCGTCATCGTCGAGAAAGATCACCCACTCGCCGCGCGCGGTGGCCAGGCCTAAGTTGCGGCTGGCGGCGGGGCCATTGGGGCCGGTGCGCTTGATGAAGGTGTCGGCGGGCCCGAGGTCGCGTGCGATGACGGCGGCGGTGTCCACGTCGAGGGCGTCGGCCACCACGACGAGTTCCAGGTCTTGCACGGTCTGCGCGCGCACGGAGGCGAGGGCGCGGGCCAGCGTCAGCGGCCGCAGGTGGCTGGCCATCACGATGGAGAAGAAGGGTGCAGCGGCCATGGCGTGGGCAAGGGTGGGGTGCCAGGATCCTACCGAGCCGCCGCGGCCGCCCAGGGCAGAACTGGCGGGCGAGCCGCAGGGAATTCCTGCAATCCAGCCCTGGGGCCGGCGCCTAGGATGCCCAGATGAATCCTGTGGACGATCTACGCGCGTTCGATGGCCTGCGCACCGGGGTGATCTTCTGTGCCTGGACGGGCATGAACCCGATGTCGGCCCAGCGGGTGCAGGCGCTGCTGTCCATCCAGCTGCAAACGGGCTGCCCGGTGCTGCTGCTGACGGCGGCCAACATCCCGCACTGGCAGCACCCGGAGCACCCTTTCCACCCGGCCTTTCCGTACCTGAGTGCCACGCACCAGGCGGACTATTTGCGCGTCTACCTGATGCACCACTACGGCGGCGGGTATACCGACATCAAGCACACCCACACCGCCTGGGCGCCGTTCTTTGCCCGGATGCGCGCCTCGCCGGCTCAGCACGACGTGCTGGGCTACACCGAGATCGGCCCGCACGGCGTGGCGCCGCTGCCGCCGCCGGTGGGCGACCTGCTGCGCCAGCACTACGACAAGCTCATCGGCCTGTGCGCCTTCATCTGCCGGCGCTATTCGCCCTTCACCCAGGCTTGGATGGAGCGCACCCACGCGGTGCTGAACGCCAAGTTCGATGCTTTGCGCGAGCACCCGGCCCGCCACCCGCAGGACCGCCACGGCGCACTATTTGAGGATGGCAGCCACAGCCCCTACCCGCTGGCCTGGACCGAGCTGCTGGGCAATGTCTTCCACCCCCTGGTGCTGCAACTGGCCGACCGTGTGCTGCACGACGACATCGCGCCCGCCTTCACCAACTACCGCTAAGGACCGCCATGCTCCTGACCACCATGCCCCGGCTCGATCTCGTGAAGCTGCTGCCCAAGGGCGGCGAGGCGGCCGAGATTGGCGTGGCCGAGGGCAACTTTGCCCGGCACATCCTGCGTACCGTGGCGCCGGAGCGCTACCACCTGATCGACCCCTGGGAGCACCAGACCCGCGAGGACTACAAGACCGACGCCTACGGCAACGTGGCGGCGGACGTGCAGGAGAGCCGCTTCCAGGCCGTGTCTGCCGCCTTTGCGGCCGAGGTGCAGTCGGGCCAGGTGGCCTTGCACCGTGCCTACAGCAGTGATGCGGCGCCCTTGATCGACGACGGCTCGCTGGACTGGGTTTACCTGGACGGCCTGCACAGCGAGGCCGGCGTGGCCGCCGACTTGCGCGACTACAGCCCGAAGGTCAAGCCCGACGGCTTCCTGCTCGGGCACGACTACACCAACCACAGCCCGGCCCAGCAGTCGGGCTTTGGCGTGGTGGAGGCGGTCAATGCCTTTTGCGCGCGTGAGGGCTGGCACTTCCTGGTGCTCACGATGGAGAACTTCCCGACCTATGTGCTGGTGCGGGACCCGGCCTCACCGACGGCGCAGATCCTGCTGGCCAGCGTGCTCTACCACTCGGCCGGCGCCGTGGAGCTGAGCGGCTACCCGCGTGGGTATGTCTACCAACACAAGGCCATCGTGGTGGGGGACA
>CALMQC010000490.1 GCA_937871895.1 uncultured Roseateles sp.
AGACAGAGAAAAGTTACCCGCCCGCCGGGGCGGACTCCCGGCATGGGCCGCGCCAAACTACCAAAGCCCCAAAAAACAAACGACCCGCACACGGCGGGTCGCCTTCAAGCAAAGCGAAGCCTCAGAACCCGAGACTCGCCAGCAAGTCGTCCACTTCGCCCTGGTCGGCCACCACGTCGGTGCGCCCTTCGGGATTGACCACGGGGCCCTGCAGGATGCTGGGGTCCACCTTCTCGCGCTGCTCGGGCGGCACCACTTGCACCAGCAGCTTGACAAGGCTGTCCTCAAGGTCGTTCGCAAGCGTCACAACCTTGGCGACCACCTGGCCGGTGAGGTCATGGAAGTCCTGCGCCAGCATGATGTCGGTCAGGTGCTGGTCGATGCGCGAGGTGCGGTCTTCGACTTCCTTGACGAAGTTGAGCACCGCGCCGCTGGCCACGGCCTTGACCGGGTCGGCCACGATGGCGTCTGCCATGCGGCGGGTGGCGGCAGAGATCTCGGCGTGATCCAGCTTGGCCTGATCCACCGAGTTGAGCACCTTGTCGGCGGCGGCCGCCGTCTTGGTGGCGATGTAGCTGAGGCGGCTGCGCGCGTCCGGCAGGCCATCAGTGGCCAACTGGAGTTTGGGCATGACGCCGAGCTGCTGCATGGTGTCGTGCAGCACACGGGTGATGGTGCCGAGTTGCTGGAAGACCTCGGGGGAGACCAGCAACGGGTCCGTGCCCGAACTGAGTTTGGCCAACTGTTCCAAAGACATGTGGGGGCTCCCTCAGCTCAGGCCGCTGTCGCGAGCTTCTGCATGATCTTCTGGACTTTTTCTTCCAGGGTGGCTTTGGTGAAGGGCTTGACGATGTAGCCCGCCGCACCCGATTGGGCGGCCTGCACGATGTCTTCCTTGCGCGCCTCGGCGGTCACCATCAGCACCGGCAGATGCTTGAGGTTGGCATCGGCCTTGATGGCCTTGAGCAGCTCGAAGCCCGTCATGTTCGGCATGTTGATGTCGCTGACGACAAAGTCGTACTTGCCGGCCTTGAGCATGTTGAGGGCCTCGACACCATCTTCGGCTTCTTCACAGTTGTTGTAGCCGATCTCTTTCAACAGACCCCGCACGATGCGGCGCATCGTGGAGAAATCGTCGACAACCAGAAACTTCATGTCAGCGCTCATGGTGATCCTCGCGTGGTGCTACTGCCGTGTTTCGCGTTCGCAGCGGTGCTGCTATTCATGATGCAGTCTAGGCGCTAGCGGCCGGCGCCCGACGCCGCAGACTGCGTCATTTTGCTCATGTCCGCCGCACTTGGCACGTCGTTGTCTTCCTCATCCGACGCCCCCTTGAGCACGGCGTCTTCGGCGTCCCGGTTCATCACGATGATGCTGATGCGCCGGTTGAGCGGGCTCTCGGGTTGCTTGGGGTCCAGCAGCTTGCTGGCGGCCAGGCCCTGCACGCGCAGCATGCGCTCCTCGGGCAGGCCGCCAAGCACCATTTCGCGGCGCGAGGCATTGGCCCGGTCGGCCGACAGCTCCCAGTTGCTATAGCCCTTGTTGCCGCCCGGGAAGGGCTGGGCATCGGTGTGGCCTTCCAGCGTCAAGCGGTTGGGCACCTCGGCCAGCACCTGGCCCAGTTCGCGCAGCAGGTCGCGCATATAGGGCTTCACCACGGCGCTGCCGCTGTCGAACATGGGGCGGTTGCCTTCATCCACGATCTGGATGCGCAGGCCTTCCTTGGTCATGTCGAGCTTGATCTGGCCACCCAGGGCGGTGATCTTGGGGTTGGCGGCGATGACGTCCTCGACCTTGGCCTTGAGCTGCTCCAGGCGCGCCTTTTCGGCCCGGCGCTGCTCTTCCTTCAGGGCCTTGAGGTTGTAGCTGCGCTTCTTGGCCTCGACCTCGCCGGTCTTGACCTGGCCGGTTTCCCGGGTGAGGTCCTTGCCGCCGCCCTTGACGACGCTGGACGCATCGCCCGCGCCGCTGCCGCCCAGCATGGCCACCTTGAGCGGCGACTGGAAGTAGTCGGCAATGCCCTTCTTGTCGCCCTCAGTCGTCGAGCCGAGCAGCCACATGAGCAGGAAGAAGGCCATCATGGCCGTCACGAAGTCAGCGTAGGCAATCTTCCAGGCGCCACCATGCGCCGCATGCCCGCCCTTCTTGACGCGCTTGACGATGATCGGCTGCAGTTTCTTCGCGTCTCCGGCCATCTATCGACCCCCCCGTTGCGCCTGCGGCGCTCCCCCCAGGGGGCGCAGCCAGTCGCCCGGCAGAGCCGGATCGACGGCTGCCGCTGGATTAACGCCGGCGGCATGCGCCGCCTGGCTCGACAGCGGCGCCATGTTCATTTCTTCTTCACGAACACTTCTAGTTCAGTGAAGCTCGGGCGGTCACCGGAGAAGAGGACCTTGCGACCGAACTCGATGGCGACTTGCGGGGCGTAGCCCTGCATGCTGGCGAGCAAGGTGGTCTTGATGCACTGGAACTCCTTGCCGGCGTCTTCGACCTTCTGCTCCAGCAGGCCGGCCAGCGGCTCGGCAAAGGCGTAGGCCAGCAAGATGCCGAGGAAGGTGCCGACGAGGGCGGAGCCGATCATGCCGCCCAGCACGGCCGGGGGCTGGCCCACCGAGCCCATGGTGTTCACCACCCCGAGCACGGCGGCCACGATGCCGAAAGCGGGCAAGCCGCCCGCCAAGCGCTGCAGGGCCGCCACCGGGGCATGGGCCTCGGCGTGGTGGGTGTCGATCTCGTTGTCCATCAGCGATTCGATCTCGTGGGCATTGAGGTTGCCCGAGACCATCATGCGCAGGTAGTCGGT
>CALMQC010000491.1 GCA_937871895.1 uncultured Roseateles sp.
CAGCACGCGGCCGTCAGGGTCGAGGCCGGTGGCCTCGTCGATCAGCAGTCGCGCGCCCGCCGCGCGGCACAGCGCGGCCAGGTCAAGCGTCAGCGCCTTGGGCTCGATGCGGCCGGCCAGCCAGGCCGGCACCAGGCCGGAGTAAAAGGCCTCGGGCTGCGGGCTCACCAGCACCACCTCCAGCCCCGCCAGCCGCGACCGCGCCCACATCAGCAAGGTCAGCGCATGCGCATGCCCGCCGCCCAGCAGCACGATGCGTGACGCGGTGGCGCCATTCATGCCTGCCACTCCGCAGGCACATGCACCAGGTCGGCGGGTTCGTCGATGTCTGACACCGCCGGCAGCTCGTGCCACGAGAGGCCCAGGCCCTGCAGCCGCGCGCGGGTGTCGGCCATCACGCGGGCGGTGCTCCAGGTCATGCCCTTGAAGAGTTCGGGCCAGCTCTGCCCGCGCAGCCCAATCAAGGCATAGCCCCCGTCGAGCGCGGGCACGAACACTGCGTCATGCCGCAGCAGCGCCTTGGCCGCGCTGCGCAGCCGCTCACGATCGAGCGCGGGTGCGTCGGTGCCCACCAGCAGGGCCAGCGGGTGTGCGGCCAGTGCCTCGGTGAGCGCGGTGTGCATGCGCAGGCCCAGGTCGCCGCCTGACTGCGCGCCGAGCTGCACGCGCGCCGCGTGGGCCTGGAAGGCTGGGTGCGCGGCGTCGGGAGCGCCCAGCAAGCGCACGGCGCCGAGGTCCGCCGCCACGGCTTCTGTCACCGTGTGGTCGAGCAACTGCGTTGCCACGCGTGCCGCGCCCTCGGGGCCCAGGGCCGGGATGAGGCGCGTCTTGGCAAAGCCTGCGACCGGGGCTTTGGCCAGGATCGTGATGCACGTGTTCCTGGGCAATGCCGAACCGGGTCCTCGCAGCGTGCGCATCCCCGAGTCCGGGCCGTCTGCGGCGTTGCAAGTGCTCGCGATACCACTGGGTATCGCTGTGCCTTGCGCCTTGCAGCCCATCCCGGATCGGGGCGCGCCCATCTGCGGCACCCGTTTCGACATTGCCCTCACCGGTACGCCTCCCAGATCGCCTGCGCCGACGCGCCGCGCCAGTAGCGCCAGCGCAGTTGCCACATCAGCACGATGGTGCGCAGCGGGCCGCGCTCGTCCCAGCGGCGGCCGGAGGTGGTGACCCGCTCGCGCAGGCAGGCCGGGCGGTGGCCGGCGGCGAGCAGGCGCTTGGAGAGTTCGATGTCCTCCATCAGCGGCTGGTCGGGGAAGTGGCCGAGCTGCTCGAAGACAGCACGTCGCACAAACATCGCCTGGTCGCCCGTGGCGATGCCGGTCCAGCGCGAGCGGCGGTTCATCAACGCGCCCACGATGGGCAGCCAGCGCGAGCGGCCGTCGATGCGCACGTCAAAGCGGCCCCAGGCCGCGCCTGCGTTCATCGCTCGCAGCACCAGAGCGTCGGCGTCTGGCGGCAGCGTCGTGTCGGCATGCAGGAAGAGCAGCACCTCGCCCCGCGCTTCAGCCGCGCCCGCATTCATCTGCCGCGCCCGGCCGCGCGGCGCCTCGATGACGCGGTCCACAAAGGGCGCGGCCAGCTCGCGGCTGCAGTCCCCCGAGCCCCCATCCGCCACGATCAGCTCCACACCGCGTGCGCGCAGCGGCTGCAGCCCCGAGAGCAGGGTGGGCAGTCGCGCGGCTTCGTTGAGGACGGGGATGACGATGGAGAGCCGCATCAGCCTCGTTCCCAGTCATGGAAGCGCTGGACCCAATGGAGCAGCTTTTGCGGCGCATGCGCCCGCTTCCAGTTGCCGGCCACGTACTTGTTGGCCTCGACCCAGGTCGGGTAGGCGTGGATGGTGCCGAGGATCTTGTTGAGGCCGAGGCCGTGCTTCATCGCCAGCACGAACTCGGCGATCAGCTCGCCCGCGTGCGCGCCGACGATGGTGGCGCCGAGGATCTTGTCGCTGCCGGGGGCAGTGAGCACTTTCACGAAGCCCTGCGTGGCGCTCTCGGTGATCGCGCGGTCCAGCTCGTGCAGCTCGAAGCGGGTGACCTCGACGGCGATCTTTTGCTCGGCGGCTTCAGACTCGGACAGCCCGACGCGCGCGACCTCGGGGTCGGTGAAGGTGACCCAGGGCACCACGCGGTAGTCCACGGCAAAACGCTTGAAGCGGCCGAACAGCGCGTTCACCGCCGCATACCAAGCCATGTGCGCGGCGGTGTGCGTGAACTGATAAGGCCCGGCCACGTCGCCCACCGCATAGAGGTTGGGGTACTTGGTGGACTGCAGCTGCGCGTTGACCTCGACGGTGCCGCGCGGGGTGACCGGCACGCCCAGCTCCTCCAGCCCAAAGCCGGTGACGCGCGCCTGCCGGCCCACGGCCACCAGCACGGCGTCGAACTCGATGGCCTGCTCGGCACCCGCGTGTTCCACCCACAGCCGCTGCACCTCGCCTACCCGCTCGGCCCGCAGCGCGCGGTGGCCGCAGAGCACCTGCACGCCGTCACGCTCCAGGCTGGCTTGCACGAGGGCCGAGACCTCGGCGTCTTCGCGGCCCATCAGGCGCGGCGCCATCTCGACCTGCGTGACCGGCACGCCCAGGAGCGCAAAGGCCTGCGACAGCTCGCAGCCAATCGGCC
>CALMQC010000492.1 GCA_937871895.1 uncultured Roseateles sp.
AGGCCGCCACGGCCACGAGCAAGCCCCCAGCCGCCCACAGCGGCGCCAGGCCCAGCATGGCCAGCCAGCGGGCGTAGGGCGTGCTGCCTTCGCGGCCCTCGACCTCGACCTCCAGCACACCGCGCGCGAGGGCCGGCAGGCGGGCCTGCACGCGACCGTGGTGGTCCAGCGCGGCGGTGACGCCGGTATTGGTCGAGCGCACGACCGGCCGCTGGAACTCCAGCGCGCGCATCTGCGAGAACTGCAGGTGCTGGTCCAGCGACATGAAGCTGCCGAACCAGGCCAGGTTGCTGACGTTGACGAGCACGGTGGCGGCCTCGGGCCCCTGGAGGCTGTCCACGATCTCTTCGCCAAACAAGTCCTCGAAGCAGATCAGCGGCCGCAGACGCTGGCCGCCCACGACCCAGGGGCGGGTGTGCTGACCGCGGGCCTGGCTGTCCATCGGGATGTGAAGCGCGCGGACGAACCATTCGAAGCCGGGTGGGATCACCTCGCCAAAGGGCAGCAGGTGGTGTTTGCCGTAGTCGTAGGGGGCAGTGCCCACCGCAGTACCCACTGCCACGAGCGAGTTCACATAGCCCTGCTCGGCGGTCCCGAGGAAGCTGCCCAGCAGCACCGGGCGCCCGTGGCTGGCCAGGCGGTCGAGGTAGTCATTGCCCAGGTAGACCAGGGGCAGCGGGACGACCGACTCGGGCGTGATGACCGCGTCGCCGCGCGCTTGGCCGACGAGTTCGGCCAGGGTGTCCAAGTGGGCCTGGAAGCGGTCGGGGTCAAACTTCTGGTCCTGCGGGATGCTGGGCTGGACCAGCGAGAGGCGCGTGGTGCCGGTCGGGGTGGTGAAGCTTTGCGGCAGCGCCAGACCCACGAGCAAGGGGCCCAGCAGGGCCAGCAGACCGAGGCGCCGACCGCTGGCAGCGCCGGCGGCCATCACCGCCGCCAGCAGCGCGAGGCCGTAGACGCCCACCCAAGGCGCCCAGGCGGCGAGCGGGCCAGCCGCGTGGGCATAGCCCGAGGCGATCCAAGGGAAGCCGCTGAACCAGCTCCCGCGCGCCAGCTCCGCCAGCAGCCAGGCGCCCACCAGGGCAGGCCAGCGCCATGGGCCGGTGCTCCAGCGCGCAGCCAGGCCCAGCGCCAGCGCGTAGTAGCTGGCCAGGAAGGCCGCCAGCAAGGCCACGGCCAGTGCGGCCAGCGGCGCCGGCAGGTGGCCGAAGTCGTGCAGGCTGATGTACAGCCACCACAGCCCGACCCCCAGCCAGACGAAGGCGAAGGCAAAAGCCCGCGCGGCAACGGCGCGGCCGCTGGCCTCGCGGCACAGCCAGAACAGGGCGGCGAGCGCGCCGACCTGCAGCGCGTAGAGCTCGAAGGGCGCGAAGCCGCCGATGTGGAGCAGGCCGGCCAGCGCGGCCAGACCCAAGGCGAGACGGCCGTTCACGACGCCGCGTCAGGCGTGCCAGCCGCCGTCGCGGCGCTGCGTGTGACCTTGAACCAGCGCACCGACCCGCCACGCGTCAACATCACATTGAAGTCCAGCCCGGCGATGCTGACGGTCTCGCCCCGGCGTGGCACCAGGCCGTGCTCGTGGGCCACGAGGCCGCCGATGGTGTCGAAGTCGGCGTCCGGCAGCGCCACCGAAAAGGCGGCGTTGACGGCGGCGATGGTGGCGTCTCCCGCCACGCGCTGGCTGCCGTCGGCCAGGGTGTAGATGCTGGAGTCGGCATCGCGATCGTCGAACTCGTCCTCGATCTCGCCGACGATCTCCTCCAGCACGTCCTCGATGGTGATCAAGCCGGCCAGGTTGCCGAACTCGTCGATCACCATGGCCAGGTGGTTGCGGTTGGAGCGGAAGTCGCGCAGCAGCTCGTTCAGGCCCTTGCTCTCGGGCACGAAGACCACGGGCCGCAGCAGGGTGCGCAGGCTGAGGTCAGGAGCGCGCTGCAGCTTGAGCAGGTCCTTGGCAAGCAGGATGCCGATGATGTTGTCACGCCGCTCCTCGTAGACCGGGAAGCGCGAGTGGCCGGTGTCGATCACGGCGGCCAGGATGTCGTCGTAGGGCGCCTGGATGTCCAGCACGTCCATGCGGGGCGCGGCCACCATCACGTCGCCGGCCGACAACTCGGCCATGCGCAGCACGCCTTCGAGCATCTGGCGCGATTGGGGCTCGATCAGCTCGCGCTGCTCGGCATCGGCCAGGGTTTCGATCAGCTCGGTCTTGGAATCCGGACCGGGGTGGAGGAATTCCAGCACGCGTTCCAGGAGCCCGCGCGGCTCAGACGTCGCGCCGCCACGGGCCCCGGGGCGGGAGGAATGCGGGTCGCTCAAGGCAACGGCATCAGGTTGTGGAGATTGGGAACAGAATAGCCGATTGACTTGACCGGCCTCTTGCAGTCGGGGCCTTGTGCCCCATCTGCGGGGCCCCCAGACCGATTCCTCACCATGTCCGCCTCCTCCACCACTGCTGCCAAGGGCCTCATCCCCGCCACCATCCTCACGGGCTTCCTGGGCTCGGGCAAGACGACGCTGCTCAAGCGCATCCTGACCGAAGCCCATGGCCAGAAGATCGCCGTCATCGAGAACGAGTTCGGCGAGGAGAACATCGACAACGACATCCTCAAGGTCGATACCGAGGA
>CALMQC010000493.1 GCA_937871895.1 uncultured Roseateles sp.
GCGGACCCGGCCTGGCCCGAATTGATGCGCGCAGGCGCAGAGCCCGCCGTGGCGCAGCCCGGCGTCGTCACGCTCGCGGGCTGCGGGGGCGGCGGCGCCATCGCTGCGCACCTGCCGGACCTGCTTGCACAAGCCGCCCGGCTGGTGCTGGATGCCGATGCCCTGAACGCCGTGGCCGGTTCAGCCGCCTTGGCCTCGGCCCTACAGGCGCGCACGCTGCCCACGGTGCTCACGCCCCATCCGCTGGAGGCCGCACGCCTGCTCGGCTGCACCGTGCTGGAAGTACAAGCCGACCGCCTGCGCGCCGCGCAGCAGCTCGCCGAGCGCTTTGGCTGCAGCGTGGTCCTGAAAGGCTCGGGCAGCGTGATCGCATCGCCCGGCCGCACCGTGAGCGTCTGCAGGCGCGGCAGCGCAGCCTTGGCCAGTGCCGGCACCGGTGACGTGCTGGCCGGCTGGCTGGCGGGCCTGTGGGCGCCGGAGCTGCAAGCGGACCTGCACGCGCTCTGTGGCCGTGCCGTCAGTCAGCACGGCGCGGCCGGCGAAGCGCTGCCCCTGCGCGCTTCGACCCTGATCGAGCGCCTGTCAGCGACGCTTGGTGCCGCGTGAGGCGGCCTTGGCCGCCGTCTTGCCGCTGGTCTTCCTGGTGTCGCTGTGAGCGGCACTTTTGGCGGCGCTCTTCGCGGCACTCTTGGAGGCTCGCTTGGCGGCCTGTTTGGCCGCCCTCACGGGATTGGCCTCCACAGCAGCCTTGCGCTGCTGCTTGACGGCCCGATCGACCCGGCGCACCTCATCCAGCGCCTCGACGGCGCTGAGCGGTTCGCGCGCCGCGTCGCCCCGCGCGGGTCGGGTCGCACTGGCCTTTTTGCGGCCCGCGCGTTCCGCAGCCTGCTTGGCTGCAGCGCGCCCCGGATCCACCTCCTTGACGAGGCGGAAGTCGATCTTGCGGCCATCCAGGTCGACACGGCTGACCTGAACGCGGACCTTGGTACCGACGGCATAGCGGATGCCCGTGCGCTCGCCGCGCAGCTCCTGGCGCACCTCGTCGAAGTGGTAGTACTCGCCCCCCAGCTCGGAGATGTGCACCAGGCCTTCGACGTACAACTCGCTCAGTTGCACGAAGAGGCCGAAGCTGGCGACCGAGGAGACGGTGCCGGCGAACTCCTCGCCCAGGCGGTCGCGCATGAAGCGGCACTTGAGCCAGGCCTCGACATCGCGGCTGGCCTCGTCGGCGCGGCGCTCGTTGGCGCTGCAGTGGGCACCGACGACCTCCCAACGCTCGGCTTCATTGCGGGCCTTGGCCGGGTCGGGTGGCGCCGGGCGGCCGGGCCGCTTTTCGACCTTGGCCGCCGTCATCTTGTGGGCATCCAGCAGATAGCGCTTCTCGCCCAGCAAAGCCTTGATCACGCGGTGCACCAGCAGGTCCGGGTAGCGGCGGATGGGGCTGGTGAAGTGGGTGTAGGCCGGGTAGGCCAGACCGAAGTGGCCTGAGTTGGTGCCGGTGTAGATGGCCTGCTGCATGGAGCGCAGCAGCATGGTGTGGATCTGCGCCGCATCAGGCCGGCCCTTGGTGGCCTGCGCCAGGGACTGGAATTCGCGCGGATGCGGGTCATCGCTGACGCTGAGCCCAAGACCGAGCGCGCGCAAATAGGCCTGCAGCGCAGCGCGCTTCTCGGGCGTCGGGCCCTCGTGCACGCGATAGAGCGACGAGTGCTTGTGCGTGGCAATGAAGTCAGCCGCGCAGACGTTGGCCGCCAGCATGGCTTCCTCGATCAGGCGGTGGGCATCATTGCGCGTGCGCGGGACGATGCGCTCAATGCGGCCGTTGTCGTCGCAGACGATTTGCGTCTCGGTGGTTTCGAAGTCGATCGCACCCCGGCGCTGGCGCTCGGCCAGCAATGCGCGGAAGACTTCGTGCAGGTGCACCAGGTGCCCCACCAGCGGCTTGCGCTTGGCGGCCTCGGGGCCGTGCGTGTTGCCCAGGATGGCCGCCACCTCGTTGTAGGTGAAGCGCGCATGCGAGTGCATCACGGCCGGGTAGAACTGGTAGGCCGTGACGCTGCCGTCCTTGGTGACGAGCATGTCGCACACCATGCAGAGCCGATCCTCACCCGGGTTGAGCGAGCACAGGCCGTTGGACAGCTTCTCGGGCAGCATGGGGATCACGCGGCGCGGGAAGTACACCGAGGTCGCACGCTCGTAGGCGTCTTCGTCCAGCGCGTCACCCGGCTTGACGTAGTGGCTGACATCGGCAATCGCCACCAGCAAGCGCCAACCCTCGACGGCTTGCTTGCCGCGGCCCTGCTTGTAGGGCTCGCAGTAGACGGCGTCGTCGAAGTCGCGCGCGTCCTCGCCGTCGATGGTGACGAGCGGCACGTCGCGCAGATCCACACGCTGCTTGAGGTCGGCCGCGCGCAAGCGGTCCGGCAACTTGGCGGCCTGAGCGAGCGTCGCGGCGCTGAAGCTGTGCGGCACGTCGTACTTGCGCACGGCGATCTCGATTTCCATGCCGGGGTCGTCAATCTCGCCCAACACCTCGACCACGCGGCCCACGGGCTGCGAGTACAGCGTCGGCGGCTCGGTCAGTTCCACCGCCACCACCTGGCCGGCGGTCGCATTGGCGATGCCGTTCTTGGGGACGAGGATGTCCTGGCCCATGCGCCGGTCCTCCGGCGCCACCAGCCACACGCCGCTCTCCAGCAACAGCCGGCCGATGATGGGGCGCTTCTTGCGCTCCAGGATCTCCAGCACCTTGCCCTCAGGCCGGCCGCGCTTGTCGAGCCGCATCACGCGCACGCGCAAGCGGTCGCCGTGCATCACGGCATGCACCTCCTGGGGCGGCAGGTAGACATCGGACGAGCCGTCGTCGGGAATCAGAAAGCCGTGACCGTCTCGGTGCCCTTGCAGGACGCCCTCGACTTCACCCATGGGGCCAGGACTTGCTGGCTTGATCGTCTTTGAATTCTTCAATGGATATGTGCTATAGTCTTTGTCTTCCTGAGACGGCCAGAGAACTTGATTCAAGTTGACTGGTCACCTTGCCCAGGTGGCGGAATTGGTAGACGCACTAGTTTCAGGTACTAGCGGGTAACTCCGTGGAGGTTCGAGTCCTCTCCTGGGCACCAAATCAAATCGAAGGCCAGCACGAAAGTGCTGGCCTTTTGCTTTGGCGGCCCGTCGGAGTCCTCAAGACGCCAGCCAAACAGCACTGGCTCCAGTTTCGCAATGCGACCGAGTCCCCGGACTTGAAGATGCCTGTGGAGTGGCATCGAGTCCATGGCGGTCAAACGGAAAACTTCCTCGCCAAGGCCTCGGGCCCCATGCCGTCGTACTCTTCGAACGGCTGGTGGATCCAGGGAGAGGTTTCCAACATCTCGCAGTAGTAGTCGGGCGTGTACGCCGAGACCTTCTTGGTCCAGATCACGGCCGAGCGCAGCTCCTGGATCGCCGGCATGCCGCGCAACCGTTCGACCACGGCCTTGAGCGTGATGCCAGAGTCGGCCAGGTCGTCGATCAGCAGTACCTTGCCGCCGAGTTCGCCCGAGGGCATGGTGATGTACTTGGCGATGTCGAGCCGGCCCTGGATGGTGCCGGCTTCGGCACGGTAGGAGCTGGTGGACATGATGCCCAGCGGCTTGTCGAAGACGCGCGAGAGGACGTCCCCTGGCCGCATGCCACCCCGCGCCAGGCACAGGATCTGGTCGAACTTCCAGCCCGAGGCATGCACCTTCAGCGCCAGCCGCTCGATCAGCAGGTGGTACTCATCCCAGGACACATAGAGGTGCTTGCCATCATCGGTGAGCATCACAACTTCTCCTTCGCGAGCGGCAAGTATCAGGCCGAATAGGGGTGATGCAGCACGATGGTGTGGTCGCGGTCGGGGCTGGTGGACACGACGTGGATGGGCACACCGGTGACTTCCTCGATGCGCTGCAGGTAACGCCGCGCATTGACCGGCAGGCGGTCAAACTCGGTCACCCCCGCCGTGGGTTCCGACCAGCCAGGCAAAGTCTCGTAGATGGGCTTGCAGCGGGCGATGTCATCAGCGCCCATGGGCAGCAGGTCCACCACCTCGCCGTCGAGTTCATAGCCGGTGCAGAGCTTCAGCTCGGAGAGGCCTTCCAGCACGTCGAGCTTGGTGATGCACAGACCCGACAGCCCGTTCACCTGCGCGGAGCGCTTGAGCAGGGCTGCGTCAAACCAGCCGCAGCGCCGTGCACGGCCCGTGGTCACGCCCTTCTCGGCGCCGACCGTGCTCATGTGATAGCCGGGCGTGCCCTTCACTTCCCAGTCGAGTTCGGTCGGGAAGGGGCCACCGCCCACGCGCGTGCAATAGGCCTTGGTGATGCCCAGCACATAGTGCAACAGACCCGGGCCCACGCCGGAACCTGCGGCCGCATTGCCGGCCACGCAGTTGCTGGAGGTGACATAAGGGTAGGTGCCATGGTCGATGTCGAGCAGGGTGCCTTGGGCGCCTTCGAAGAGCAGGTTGTCACCGCGCTTCGACGCTTCGTTCAGCTCGCGCGAGACGTCGGCCATCATGGGCTTGAGCAACTCGGCGTGGCGCATGGCCTCGTCATACACCGGCTGGAACTGCACCTCGCCGTTGGCGATGTAGGGCTTGAGGCCTTCCGGGAAATCAAAGCTGCGCGAGCCCAGGAAGCTGGTCAGCACATGGTTGTGCAGGGCCAGCAACTCGCGCAGCTTGGCGGCAAAACGCTCGGGGAACTTCAGGTCCTGCACGCGCAATGCGCGGCGGGCGATTTTGTCCTCGTAAGAGGGGCCGATACCGCGGCCCGTGGTGCCGATCTTCTCGGTGCCGCCCTGCTCACGGGCCGCCTCGCGGGCCACGTCGAGGGCCGCATGGAAGGGCAGGATCAATGGGCAGGCTTCAGACACACGCAGGCGCGAACGGACTTCCACATTGGCCTTCTCCAGGCCTTCGATCTCTTCGAAGAGCTTGGCCGCCGACAGCACCACGCCGTTGCCGATGTAGCACTTGACGCCGGGCCGCATGATGCCGCTGGGAATCAGGTGCAGCGCCGTCTTGACGCCATTGATCACGAGGGTGTGCCCGGCGTTGTGCCCGCCCTGGAAGCGGACCACGCCCAGCGCGGTCTCGGTCAACCAGTCGACAAGCTTGCCCTTGCCCTCGTCACCCCACTGGGTGCCCACCACGACCACGTTTCGGCCACGCGCGATTTCGCTGCTGCTGTGCATCTTTTGCTTGCCTGCTAAGAGGGAGTCTGAGTGTCGGGGCCGCGCTAGAGGGGGCGCAGTTCCCAGCCCGAGCCGCCGCGAACCAGTTCGCGGTCACATTCGAATTCATCGCCTTCGTGCTCATGCCCGGGCAGCACGCAAACGACGGTATGGCCCTGCTGGCGCAGGTCGCGCACCGCGGCGCGCAAGGAGGCGTCCTCGCCCCAAGGGGCGCGCACGGCCGCTGCAAAAGGCGTCTGGGCTCCCAGCGACACGATGGCCTTGAGATCCAGACTGAAGCCCACGGCGGGACGCCGCCGGCCGAATACCGCGCCGACTTCGTCGTAGCGGCCTCCGCGCAGGATGGCGTCCGGGCTGCCCGCCGCATACACGCCAAAACGCACGCCGCTGTAATAGGCGTAGCCAGTGAGGTCCGCCAGGTCGAAGCCAAGCTTCACCTCGGGGTGCACCGCCTCGAGATGCCCGTACAACCAGGCGAGGTCTGCGAGTGCTGCGCGGATGAGCGCGTGGTCAGGGAGCAGTGCCTTCGCCTGCTCAAGCACCTCAAGGCCGCCATACAGACGCGTCAGCGCGCAGAGCGCATCACGCGTGGCCGACGGAAGATCCGCCGTCAGCTCGCGAAGCGTGCTCACATCCTTGGCTGACAGTGCAGCGAGCGCTTCGGGAGACAGTTGCCGACCGTCCAGCAAGCCTTGCAGCAGGCGCGCATCGCCGAGGTCCAGCACCAAGCCCTTCAGGCCGGCACGGCGCAGGGCGTCGAGCGCCAAGTCTTGCACCTCAAGGTCGGCTTCCAGGCCGGCATGGCCGTAGACCTCAACGCCGAACTGCAGCGGTTCGCGGCTGGTGTGGAAACCATCAGGCCGTGTGTGTGCCACCGGGCCGCAATAGCAAAGCCGGGTCACGCCCTGGCGATTCAGCAGGTGCGCGTCGATGCGTGCGGCTTGGGGTGTCATGTCCGCCCGCAGGCCGAGCGTGCGGCCAGAGAGCTGGTCCACCAACTTGAAGGTCTTGAGCCCGCTGGCATGGCCGGCCCCCGACAGCAGGGACTCCAGGTGCTCGATCAGCGGCGGCATGACCAGCTCGCAGCCATAGCTGCGGGCCATGTCGAGCAGTTCGCGGCGGAGTTCCTCAATGCGGCGGGCCTGCGAGGGCAGCACATCGGCGATGTGCTCGGGCAGCAGCCAGGCTGACGACATGGGTAAGCGGGGCGGTTAAAAACGGCATTGTACCGGGGCCGTTTTTCAGGTTGGCGGCTTCAGCTCAGCGCGAGCAGCAGGGCGATGCCGGCCAGCATGCTGAGCAGCCCGATGAAGCGGATCTGCCCGTCCGTCAGGGCCATCAGGCGCGCGAACAGTTGGCGCCACTGGGCCGGGCTGGCAAAGGGCAGCAAGCCCTCCATCACCAGCATCAGGCCCAGGGCGAGCCAGAGACTGTCGCCCGTCACGCCAGCTACTTCTTGGCGGGCGCGGCGCCGCCCGTGGGCGCGCCGCGCATGGCCTTGAAGAAGTCGGGTCCACGACCATCACGTCGCTGCGGTTGCGGAAGGACGCGCGGTAGGCCTCCAGCGAGCGGTAGAACTGGGCGAATTGCGGGTCGCGGCCAAAGCTTTCGGCATACAGGGCCGAGGCCTTGGCATCGCCCTCGCCCTTGACCTTCTGTGCGTCACGGAAGGCCTCGGCCACGATGACCTCGCTCTGGCGGTCGGCGTCGGCGCGGATCTTCTCGCCCTCGGCCGCGCCGGTGGAGCGCAACTCATTGGCCACGCGCTTGCGTTCGGATTCCATGCGGCGGTAGACCGACTCGGTGATGCCAGCCGCAAAGTCCACGCGCTTGATGCGCACGTCCACGATCTCGATACCGAACTGCTTGGCTTCGTCGGCCAGACGCTTGCGCACGTCCTGCATGATCTTCTCGCGCTCGGAGGCGAGCACGGCGATCACGGTGCGCTTGGTGATCTCTTCGTTGAAGGCCGCCTGCACCACGGGTGCAAGGCGGTTCTCGGCGTTGCGGATGTCGGCGTTGCTGGTGCGGATGAATTGGCGCGGATCGGTGATGCGCCACTTGATCAGCCAGTCGATGACGAGGCTCTTCTTCTCGGCCGTGAAGATGGGGCGGGACTCGGGGCTGTCCAGCGTCTGCACACGGCGGTCGAGCATGACCACGTTCTGCAGCGGTGGCGGCAGTTTGATCTTGAGACCGGGCTCGGTGATGACTTCCTTGATCTCGCCGAGCGCGTAGATGACGGCGAACTGGCGCTGGTCAACAATGAAAAGCATCGAGCTGGCGACCAGCAGGGCGACGAGGGCGCCGGCGATGAGGCTGGTGAAACGGTTCATGGCTTGGGTCTCCGTCGCGGCTCAGCGGCCTTCGCGGTCGCGCGTGCGCTGGCCATCGCGGGAGCGTAGGTCTTGGGTCGGGGCGGGATCGGCAACGGCCGGCGCGGCGGGCTGGGGCTGCGACACGGTCACGCTGCCATTGCCCTGCTGCATCAGCTTGTCAAGCGGCAGGTAGAGCAGGTTGGAGCCATTGCGGCTGTCCACCATCACCTTGCTGACGTTTGTGAAGACCTGCTGCATGGTGTCCAGGTACATGCGGTCGCGGGTGACCTGGGGCGCCTTCTGGTACTCGCCCAGCACGGACTTGAAGCGCTGCGAATCACCCTCGGCCATTGCAACGACGCGGGACTTGTAGCCTTCGGCCTCCTCGCGCAGGCGCGCGGCCTTGCCCTGTGCCTTGGGGATCACGTCGTTCGCGTAGGCCTCAGCCTCGTTCTTGAGCTGCTCGCGGTTGGCATTGGCCTTCAGCGCATCTTCAAACGCGGCCTGCACCTGCTCGGGCGGCTGCACGCTTTGCACATTGACGTTCTTGACCTGCACGCCGGCCTTCAATCGGTCCAGCTGGACCTGGATGGACTTGGCCAGCTCGACCGGGATCTGGTCGCGCTGCTCGTAGAGCACGGCGTCCATCTTGCTGCGGCCCACGATCTCGCGGACCGCCGATTCGGCGGCCAGCATCACGGCCTGCTCGGGGTCGCGGTTCTCGTAGAGGAAGTCGCGCGCATCCTTGACCGTGTACTGCACGGTGAAGCGCACATCGACGATGTTCTCGTCCTGGGTCAGCATCGACGAATCGCGCAGGCCCGTGGCAGCGCCGATGGAATTGCGCCCCACATCCACCTGCTGCAGCCGCGTGACCGACACGATCTCGTGCTGCTGCATCGGGTAGGGCAGGCGCCACTGAAAGCCGGCCTCGACCGTCTTGCTGAACTTGCCGAAGGAAGTGATGACGCCTTGCTGACCTTCTTGCACGATGAAGAAGCCGCTACTGAGCCAGCCCAGCAGCACCACGACAGCAATCAGGCCGATGCCGATGCCTGCGCCTTTCAGCTCGGGCGGCATGTCACCGCCATTGCCACGCGGCGCGCCCTTGCCGCCAAAGAGGCCGGCCAGCTTGCGTTTGAAGTCGCGGTAGAGCTCGTCCAGATCAGGGGGCCCGTCCTGGCGGCCGTTGCTGAGCAAGCGTTGGGCGGCGCGTTGCCACCAGCGGGGGGTAAGTGTGCGGCTCATTCGTGGGTAGAGAGTTGAGCGTCGAAACGAGGGTCCGCGGGCAGCGGGGTCGATGCATCGGCGTCGAGCATGGCGGCCGCGATGAGGCCGCGCAAGTCAGCGAGACCTTCGCCGGTGATCGCACTGACGAAGACGCGCGGTGTGGGCTCGGCAGCCCCGTCGCCGCGCAGCAGTTGATCGACCAACTCGCGCGGGCGCTGGTCCGGGTCCAGGCTGTCCAGCTTGTTGTACACCAGCAGCTGCGGCAGGTCACCGGCACCGATTTCGTGCAGCACACGCTGCACTTCCACCATCTGCTCATCGAGCACGGGGCTGGACGCATCGACCACATGCAGCAGCAGATCCGCATCGGCAGCCTCCTGCAGCGTGGCCTGGAAGGCCTCGACCAGCTTGTGCGGCAGGTCGCGGATGAAGCCCACGGTGTCGGACAGCGACACGCTGGCGCCTGCCTCACCGAGGTACATGGACCGGGTGGTGGTGTCCAGCGTGGCGAAGAGCTGGTCCGCGGCGTAGCTGCGCGCCTTGGTCAGGGCATTGAAGAGCGTGGACTTGCCGGCATTGGTATAGCCCACCAGGGAGACGCGGAACACACCACTGCGGCCACGCGCGCGACGCTGGGTGTTGCGCTGCTTCTGGACGCGCTTGAGGCGCTCCTTCACCTGCTTGATGCGGTCCTCGATCATGCGGCGGTCCAGCTCGATCTGGGCCTCACCGGGGCCGCCGCGCATGCCGATGCCGCCGCTCTGACGCTCCAAGTGGCTCCAGCGGCGCACCAGGCGCGTGGCGAGGTATTGCAAGCGAGCCAACTCGACCTGTAGCTTGCCCTCGTGGCTCTGCGCGCGGCGGGCAAAGATTTCGAGGATCAACGCGGTGCGGTCCGCCACCGGCACGCCGAGCGCGCGCTCCAGGTTGCGTTGCTGCGCCGGCGAGATGGCCTGGTCGAACAGCACCGTGTGCGCACCATGGGCCTGCACCAGCAGCTTGATCTCATCGACCTTGCCGGAGCCGACGAACAGCGCGGCATCGGGTGCCTGGCGGCGGGCCACGACGCGGGCGACGGGCGAATCGCCGGCGGACTCGGCCAGCAGCGCCAGCTCGTCCAGGGTCTCGTCAAACCCCTGCTTGGCAGCGCGGGAGCTGAAATCGACGCCGACAAGAATGGCGCGCGCCGCCTCGGAGGGCGGCGACGCGGGGTTGACTTCGGGAGCGGCCAAGCGAGATCAGGCGTCCGGGTTCGCGTCGCCCGCGTGGAAGTTGACGGCACGGCCGGGCACGACGGTGGAGATGGCGTGCTTGTAGACCATCTGCGTCACGGTATTGCGCAGCAGGACCACATATTGGTCGAAGGACTCGATATGGCCTTGGAGCTTGATGCCGTTCACGAGGTAGATCGAGACGGGCACGTGCTCTTTGCGCAGCAGGTTGAGAAAGGGATCCTGCAAAAGTTGGCCTTTATTGCTCATCGGTATGCTCCGAGTTTGTGGGTGGGGGTGGTCGGGTTAGACCTTAACACAGCCCCCACCGCAATCCAGGGTCAGGGCTTTTCGTTGAAGGGATTGGCCTGGGACTTGAACTCGATCTTGAGCGGCGTGCCCACCAGCTTGTAGTGGGCGCGGATGCGGCCTTCCAGGTAGCGGCGGTAGGCATCGGTGACACCCTCTAGCGCGTTGCCGTGGATCACCACGATGGGTGGGTTCTGCCCGCCCTGGTGGGCGTAGCGCAGCTTGGGGCGGGAGAGCCCCGCGCGCTTGGGCTGCTGGTGCTCAACGGCTTCATGCACCAGGCGCGTCAGCACCGGCGTGGTCATCTTGCGGTAGGCCGAGGCATAGGCGTCGGCCATCGAATCCCACAGCTTGCCCAGCCCCTGGCGCTTGAGCGCCGAGATGTGATGCAGCGGCGCGAACTTGAGGAAGGCGAGGCGGTGCTCGATGGAGCGCTCCAGCTGCTCGCGCTGGTAGCTGCCCACCGCGTCCCACTTGTTGACGGCGATCACCACTGCGCGGCCGCTGTCGAGCACATAGCCAGCGATGTGGGCGTCCTGGTCGGTCACGCCCTGGGTCGCGTCGAGCAGCAACAGCACGACGTGGGCATCGGCAATGGCCTGCAGGGTCTTGACGACCGAGAACTTCTCGATCGCCTCGAAGACCTTGCCCTTGCGGCGCAGGCCGGCGGTGTCGATCAGCTGGAACTTCTGGCCGTTGCGCTCGAACGGGACCGAGATCGCATCACGCGTGGTGCCCGGCATGTCGAAAGCGATCAAACGCTCTTCGCCCAGCCAGGTGTTGATCAGCGTGCTCTTGCCGACGTTGGGGCGGCCAGCCACGGCGAGGCGGATCACGCCGTCCTCGGCGCCGTCCTCGTCGCGCTCGGTGGCGTCAAAGGGCTCCAGCACAGCGTCCAGCAGGCTGCGAATGCCCTGACCATGAGCGGCCGAGATCGGATGCGGCTCGCCCATGCCCAGCTCATGGAACTCCGCCAGCAGCGGCGATTCGCTCATGCCCTCGGCCTTGTTCACGGCCAGATGCACGCGCTTGTTGGCCTGCCTCAGGAAGCGGGCAATGTCCTGGTCCTGGGCCGAGAGCCCGAGGCGCACGTCCACGACGAAGACCACCGCATCCGCCTCGGCCACGGCCTGGCGGGTCTGCTTGGCCATTTCCTTGACGATGCCGGTGGTCGAGTCAGGCTCGAAGCCGCCGGTGTCGATGACGATGAATTCGCGGTCACCGAGGCGGCCGTCGCCGTAGTGGCGGTCACGCGTCAGGCCCGAAAAGTCAGCCACGATGGCATCGCGGCTCTTGGTCAGGCGGTTGAAGAGCGTGGATTTGCCAACATTGGGGCGGCCCACCAGGGCGATGACCGGCTTCATGCCGCCCTCACTCTCACTGGGCCGCCTGGAAGGCGAATACGCCGCCGTTGCGGGTAGCGACCAGGGCGGTGCTGCCGACGCGCGCGGCCGCCACTGCGGGCGAGCCATCGGTGGCCACGCGCTGCACGGTCTTGCCGGTCTCGCGGTCCAGCACGTGGACCTGGCCTTCGTAGTCGGCCACCAGCACATGCTTGCCGATCACGACAGGTTCCACCAAGCGACGGCGCACGAACTGATCGGCCGACCAGGCGAGGTCGCCGTTGCTCAGCTTCCAGGCCGAGATGCGGTCCGAAGCATCGGCGCCCACGACGAGCTGGGCATCGCCGCCCACGCCCTGGGTGCCGCCCGCATTGCGGTTCCACAGCGAACTGCCCCGCTCGGCGTTCACGCAGCCCACGGCGAACTGGAAGGCGCGTGCGCAGATCAGGTCGCCAACGCGCAGCGCGGGTCCGACGAGGTCGGCCAGCCGCTCCACCTCATTGGTGCCGCGCGGCTGGGCGACGGTGGCCTCCCAGCGCAACTGGCCCGTGACGGGATCCAGCCCGACGAGGCGGGCGCCCTGCCCGGCCACCAGCGTGTCCTTGAACGCGACCAGCACCCCGGGCTTGGCCAGTGTCAGCGCGTCACCGGCACGGCGGTATTCCCAGATCTTGCGGCCGTCCAGCGCATCAAAGGCCAGCACTTGGCGGTCAATGGTCAGCACGAAGACCCGCTCACCCGCCACCAGGGGCGGCGCCACCACGGGCGTGGGCAGGGCCTTGGCCCAGAGGCGCTTGCCACCGTCAAAGGTGATGACCTGGTTGTCGCGGTTGACGACGGCGGCAAAGCGGCCATCGCTGCCCACGCCGGCCGTCAGCTTGGACCCGGCCTGGGCGCGCCACGCCTCACGGCCATCGGTCGCGTTCAGCGCGTGCACGCTGCCGTCGTCGCCCGCCACCACAAAGCGGTCACCGGCGGTGCCAATGCCGAGGGGGAAGTTGACGCTGTCGCCCTTGCTGCTCCAGGCCAGACGCACGGCGCCGGTGGACGGGATGCCGGCCTCCAGCGCTGCGGGCTTGTCCTTGTCCTTGCTGAACAGCGAACAGCCGCTCAGCAGGCCCAGGGCGATGGCGAGCGTGCCGATGGAAAGAAGTCGCTTCATGCTCGGCTTCCGGTTCATTTCGCCGCCGAGGCAGCGTCCTCAGCCACGGCAACGCCGAGCGTTGCGAGCTTGGCCTCAACGAGGCGGCGGTAGTCCTGGGTCTTCTCAAGACCCGCCAGCGCCTTCTGGAACTGCTCGCGCGCGGCGTCAGGCTTGTTCTGGAGCAGGGCCAGGTCGCCCCGGCGGTCGGCCACCAAGGCCGCAAACTCGGCCGCCGTGACGCCGTCCAAGGCCTTGGCGGCTTCGTCCAGCTTCTTGGCATCCATCAGCACACCTGCCAGACGCAGCCGGGCCAGGTCGCGGTACTCGGGCAGGTTGCCGTGCTCAGCGACCCATTCCAGGTTTTGCTGAGCGGCATCGGCCTTGCCCTTTTCAAATTGCAGCTTGGCAGCCTGCAAGCCAGCCTGGGCGGTGAAGCCTGTCTTGGCGAATCGGCTGCGCAGGTCGTTGCTGATGCCGCTGGCCTTGTCCACATCACCGGCCTGCGCGGCGCGCTCGAATTCGTCGTACATGGCGGCCGCCTGGTTGGCCTGGTCGCGCTCGTACCAATTCCAGCCCTGCCAGGCGGCGTAGGCAGCCAGCGCCAGGGTGATGACCCAGGTGATGAGGTTGCCCCAGCGCTTCCAGAACGCCTTGACTTGTTCCAGTTGTTCTTGTTCTTCGAGATCGAGATGAGCGGCCATGGGGGCAATTGCGTAAAGCATCGGCGCCGTGCGCCGGGACAGGGATTATGCGGGGAGCAGGTCGGCGGCCCAGCTGGCCACCTGCAGCAGCGGACGGTTGACCTGTGGGGCGCCTTCCTGCCGCAGCGGCTTGACGGCCACCTCGCCACGGGCGAGTTCGTCACTGCCAAAAACCAGGGCAAAGCGCGCGCCCGAGGCATCGGCCTTCTTGAACTGACTCTTGAAGCTGCCGCCGCCTGCGTGCATCTGCACCGCCACGCCAGCGATGCGAAGTGCCTCCAGCGTGGGCAGGATGTGCGGCAGGTCGGCCGGGTCAGGCACGACGGCATAGGCATCGACCTGCGGTTCAGCAGCACCGAGGCCCAGAGTCTCCAGCAGCAGCAGGATGCGCTCGATGCCAAGGCCAAAGCCCACCGCCGGCGCGGCCTTGCCGCCGAGTTGTTCGATCAGGCCGTCATAGCGGCCACCGGCACAAACCGTGCCCTGGGCACCGAGCTTGTCGGTGACCCACTCGAAAACGGTGAGGTTGTAGTAGTCCAGCCCGCGCACCAGGCGGGGGTTGATGCGGTAGGCCAGGCCCACCGCGTCCAGCAGCGCGCGCACGCCATTGAAGTGCGCCAGCGACTCGGGGCCAAGGAAGTCGAGCAACTTGGGCGCGCCCTCGGCCATGGCCTGCATGGCGGGGTTCTTGGTGTCGAGCACGCGCAGCGGGTTGCTGTGCATGCGGCGCTTGGCCTCTTCGTCCAGCACGTCCTGATGCTGCTCCAGGTAGGCGATCAGGGCGGCGCGGTGGGCGCGGCGCTCTTCGGGCTGGCCCAGGCAGTTGAGCTCCAACGTCACGTCGCGCCCCTCGACCAGGCCCAGCTCGCGCCACAGCGTGCGCGCCAGCAGGATGACCTCGGCGTCCACGTCCGGGCCGGCAAAGCCAAGGGCCTCGACGCCCATCTGGTGGAACTGGCGGTAGCGGCCCTTTTGTGGCCGCTCATGGCGGAACATGGCACCGAAGTAATAGAGCCGCTTGCCGCCTTCACGCAAAAAGCTGTGCTCGATCATGGCGCGCACCACGCCGGCCGTGCCCTCGGGGCGCAAGGCCAGGTGGTCGCCGTTCATCTTGTCCTCGAAGGCGTACATCTCCTTCTCGACGATGTCGGTCACCTCGCCGATGCCGCGCACGAACAGGGCCGTGGGCTCGACGATGGGGGTGCGCACATTGGCATAGCCGTAGCGCTGCAGCACGCTGCGCATCTGGGCTTCAAGACGCTCCCAGCGCGCCGAGTCCGGCGGCAGGATGTCGTTCATGCCCTTCACAGCCTGCAGGGGCTGCAACTTCTTGGTCTCGGTCATGGGTGCTGTCAGACGGCGTCGGCCGTCGCGCCGAAGCGCTTCTCGATGTAGTTCTCGACCAGCGCATGGAACTCGCTGGCAATGTTCTCGCCGCGCAGGGTCAGGGCCTTCTCGCCGTCGATGAAGACGGGCGCGGCCGGGGCCTCACCGGTGCCGGGCAGGCTGATGCCGATGTCGGCGTGCTTGCTCTCACCGGGGCCGTTGACGATGCAGCCCATCACGGCCACCTTGAGTCCTTCGACCCCCGGGTATTTGGCGCGCCAGACGGGCATTTGCGCCCGCAGGAAGTCGTCGATCTGCTTGGCCAGTTCCTGGAAGGTGGTGCTGGTGGTACGACCGCAGCCCGGGCAAGCCGTGACGCTGGGATTGAAGTGGCGCAGGCCCAGCGACTGCAGGATCTCGGAAGCGATCACCACCTCCTGAGTGCGCGACTCGCCCGGCTGCGGCGTGAGGCTGACGCGGATGGTGTCGCCAATGCCTTCCTGCAGCAACAGACCGAGCGCCACGCTCGACGCCACCGTGCCCTTGGTGGCCATGCCGGCTTCGGTCAGCCCGAGGTGCAGCGCGTAGTCGCAACGCCGCGCCAGCTCGCGGTAGACGGCCACCAAGTCGCGCACGCCGCTGACCTTGCAGGAGATGATGATGTTGTCGGGGTTCATGCCCAGTTCGCGGGCGTAGCTGGCCGAGGTCAGCGCCGACTCGACGAGGGCCTGGTACATCACCGACTGCGCGTCCCATGGCACGCTGCGGGCGGCGTTCTCGTCCATGAACTGGGCGAGCAGCTCCTGGTCCAGACTGCCCCAGTTGACGCCGATGCGCACGACCTTGTCGTACTTGCAGGCGGCCTCGATCATCTGCGCAAACTGGCGGTCCTTCTTCTCGCCCTTGCCGACGTTGCCGGGGTTGATGCGGTACTTGGACAGGGCTTGCGCCATGGCCGGGTAGTCGGTCAGCAGACGGTGGCCGTTGTAGTGGAAGTCGCCGACCAGGGGCACGTCGATGCCCATGCGGTCGAGCTGCTCGCGGATATAGGGCACGGCCTCAGCGGCCTCGGGCGTGTTGACCGTGATGCGCACGATCTCGGAGCCAGCCACGGCCAGCTCCTTGACCTGGATGGCAGTGCCGATGGCGTCCACCGTGTCGGTGTTGGTCATGGACTGCACGCGCACCGGTGCATCGCCGCCGATGGTGACGACGCGGCTGCCCCAGACCACGCGCGCCTGGCGGCTGCGGCGCGGCGCGGGGGCGGCGCCAGGGATCTCGCGGATCGAATCAACAGACATCAGTTCAACTCCAGGCGGACCACGTCGCCCTTGGTGGTGGCCTGCGGGTCCACGTCGGCGTTGCGCCAGTTCACGCGCGTCACAGGCGCCTTGCCCAGGCGCAGCTTGATGGGGGGCAGCACGTCGAGCGAAACGCTCTCGCCCGCGCGCAAGGTCTTGGAAAACTGCAGTTGGCCCTTGGCATCCACCACCTCGGCCCAGGCC
>CALMQC010000494.1 GCA_937871895.1 uncultured Roseateles sp.
GCGCCGTCGAAGACATCATCGTCGGCGGCCTGCCTATCCGCATGACAGGCGCCTTTGCCGGCTTCGACAAGCCCGCGCCTGGTCTCGGTCAGCACAACGCGGATGTGTTCTCGCAGTTCCTCGGTCTCGACGCCGCTGCGATTGACCAACTGCGCGCCGAAGGCGTGGTCTAGGCCTCAACGTGATGCGGCACGTCCTCCTCCCTCTGCTGCTGGCCTGGCTGGCCCTGCCCGCCAAGGCTGAGCCCGCGCTGCCGCCGCTGACCGCGCCGGACCCCGGCGCGCCGCTCTACGCCAAGCTGCCGCCCGAGATCCGCCGCGCCGGGGTGTTGCGCTTCGTGGGCGACTCGCACCCGCCTTACCGCATCGTCAATGACCGGCGCCAGATTGCCGACGGCCTCGAGCCCGATCTCGCGCGCCGCATCGAGCGCCTGATCGGCGTGCCCATCAAGCACCACGTGGTCAACAGCCTGTCGGCCACCATGGCCGGCCTGGAGGCGGGGCGCTATGACCTGGCCCTGGGCCCCGGCGTGGCCACGCTGGAGCGCCAGAAGCGCTTTGACGGCGTCAGTTGGCTCACCACGCGGCCGGCCTTCGTCTTCCCACTGGACCGCCCTGCGCGCTACAGCCAGCCGCTGGACCTGTGTGGCAAGAAGATCTCCTACGTGGCCGGCAGCGTCAGCGAGCGCGTGACCAACCGGCTCAATGAGCGCTGCGTGGCAGACGGCCGCCCGCCGGCTCAGCACGTGGCCCTGGTGGACACCAACATGACCCTCGTCGCCACGCAGGCCGGCCGGGCCTCGGTGGCCGCCATGACCTTGAGCGCCGCACTGCATGCGGTGCACATCAATCCCGATCGCTTCGGCATGTACAGCGATGCCAGCGGCTCCTTGGGGCGCGACCTGCTCAGCCTCTTCGTGCCCAAGCGCTCGGGCCTGGCACCCGTGATCCATGAAGCGATCAACACCTTGATGCAGAACGGCCAGTACGCCGAAGTGATGGAACGCTGGGGCGTGAGCGCCGTGGCCATCACCCAGTCGCAGATCAACGCCGCCAAGTGATGGCACACACAGACATGAGCAATCAAGCCCCTTCCCACAGCCCGCCGGACCTGGCCGACGACGTGGCATCGGCCCGCCCGCGTCGCCGCGTCGGGCAGTGGGTGATGAACGTCATCGTCTTCGTGATCGGCGCGCAGGCGCTGCACTTCCTCGTCACCAACCCGCGCTTCGAGTGGGAGGTGGTGCGTGAGTTCATCTTTGCGCCCGCCGTGCTGCAGGGCCTCGGCGTCAGCGTCGTGCTGACGGCCGTGGGCATGAGCCTCGGCACCGTGCTCGGGACCGTGCTGGCGCTGATGCGCCTCGGCCGCTTTGCCACGGCGCGCGCGGTGGCGGGTTTTTACGTCTGGCTCTTCCGCGGCACGCCGGTGCTGATCCAGCTGCTGTTTTGGTACAACTTGGCCTACTTGGTGCCGCGCATCTCGCTCGGGGTGCCCTTCGGGCCTGAGCTGATCAGCTGGGACACCAATGACCTGATCACGCCCTTCATCGCTGCGGTGCTCGGCCTCGCGCTCAACGAGGCGGCCTACATGGCCGAGATCATGCGTTCGGGCATCCAGTCGGTGGACGCTGGCCAGCACGATGCCGCGCGGGCGCTCGGCTTCACGCCCTGGCGCTCGTTCTGGCGCATCGTCTTCCCGCAGGCCATGCGCACCGTGCTGCCGCCGGCCGGCAGCCAGGTCATCGGCATGCTCAAGGGCACCTCGCTGGTCAGCGTCATCGCGATGACGGACCTGCTGTTCTCTGTGCAGACCATCTACAACCGCAACTTCAAGGTCGTGCCTCTGCTGCTGGTGGCGGTGTGCTGGTACCTGGCCGTGTTCACCGTGCTGACGCTGCTGCAGCGCCGGCTGGAGAGCCACTTTGGCCGTGGCCACGGGGCGCTGCCCGCCAAAGAGGTGGAAGCCAAGGGGACGCAGCCGTGAAAGCCCTGCTGCTCGGTCTCGCTTTGCTCGCCGGCCCGGCAGCGGCCGACGAGGCCAAGGTCTCGCGTTTTTTTTTTAATGATACGTCCACCACCGAGATCTACACCGAGCGGGTCACGAGCTCGTTCTACTTCAAGGCGCGTGATGGCGT
>CALMQC010000495.1 GCA_937871895.1 uncultured Roseateles sp.
CAACCCCCGCCCCGGAGACCACCACCATGACTGCACCCGACATCACCGTCATCGACAACGCCCGCGCCGACGCCATCACGCAAGAGCGCACCCGCACCGCCGAGATCATCGCGCTGGGCGAGGCCCACGCCGCCCGCGGTGGCGACAAGCTGGCCGCGCAATACCTGCGCGACGGCAAGAGCGTCGAAGAATTCCGCGCCGCGTTGCTCGACGTGGTGGCCAAGGCGCCCGCCACCGACACCGTGCAGCTCAACCAGCGCGAAGCGCAAGACTACTCCTACGTGCGCGCCATCGCCGCCGCCCTGGCCCGCGCCGAAGGCCAGAAGGCCAGCGGCCTGGAAGTCGAAGTCAGCCAGGACATCGAGCGCAACATCCCCGCCAACTACAAGCGCAACGGCGGCATCTTCGTGCCCCTGTCGGTGCGCTCGGCCATCAGCGAAGCCCTCTACAACACCAGCGGCAAGGGCGCCAGCACCGTGTTCACGCAGGCCGGCGAGTTCATCGACATGCTGCGCAACGCCTCCGTGGCCGTCGGCCTTGGCGCCCGCGTCATCAGCGGCCTCACCGGCCCGGTCAGCTTCCCCACGCAGACCGGCGGCGTGTCCGTGTCGTGGGTCGCTGAAAACAGCGGCACCGACGTCACCGCCACCAACGCCACGCTGTCCAGCGTGTCACTCTCGCCCAAGACGCTGCAAGGCTCCACGGCCTTCAGCCGCCAGTTGATGGCGCAGTCCAGCCTCGACGTCGAAGCCTTCATCCGTGGCGACCTGGCCGCGGCCCACGCCCTGGCCTGGGACGTTGCCGTCATGCACGGTTCTGGCAGCAACAACCAGCCCACCGGCATCTATGCCGCCAGCAACGTCAACGCCGTGGCGATGGGCGGCGTGCCCACCTTCGGCAAGCTGATCGACATGATCACCGAGGTGCTCAAGGACAACGCCCTGGCCGGCTCGCTCGCCTTCGCCACCACCCCCGGCATGGCCGGCAAGCTGGCGCAGACCGTCATCGCCGCCAGCACCGACACCAATATGATCTGGTCCGGCAAGCTCGACAACGGCACGTTGGCCGGCTACACCGCCCGCGCCTCCAACCAAGTCAGCGCTGTTCTGGGCGGCGGGTCCGAGCATGGTCTCATCTTCGGCAACTGGTCCGACGCCCTCATCGGCATGTGGGGCGCGCTGGAGTTGGTGGTCGACCCGTACAGCCTCAAGAAGCAGGGCATGATCGAAGTCACCAGCTTCCAGCTGTGCGACATCGCGCTGCGCCACCCGCAGAGCTTCTGCAAAGCCACCGGCGCCACCATCTCCTGATAGGTGATCGGCATGCGCGTCCAGTTCATCCGCGGCACCGCCCTGGGGGGCATCGGCAACGATGCCAGCCCTGGCGACGTGCGCGACCTACCCGAGCAGCAGGCCCGCGCCTACCTGATCGCCGGTCGCGCCGTGCAAGTGCCGCCCGAGCCGGCCGCGCCGCCCGCCACCGATCCGGCACCCCAGCCCAAGCCAGCCACCAAAAAGGCCAAATAATGGACATCCTCGGCGAAAGCACGCTCACCACCATTCAGACGCCGGCCAGCATTTCCGCTGACGGCAACACCGCCGGCGTCGATGCGCGCAGCCTCATCGGCCAGGGCGCGGTCATCATGACGGCGCTCAAGACCTCTGGCACCAACCCCACCCTGGCCGTCAAGCTGCAAGGCGCCCCGGATGGTGATGTGGTCACCAGCGTCACGCCCGGCTCCAACACCGGCACCGGCACCTGCACCCAGGTCTACGGAGGCCCAGACGCCGTGGCCGAAACAATCACCGTCACGCTCACCGGCGCCACCACCGCCACCGTGGTGGGCAGCACCAGCGGCAGCCTGGCCAACGCCACGGTGGGCACCGTCTACAGCAGCGCGCAAGTCACCTTCCTGCTCACGGCCGGCGGTACCGCGTTTGCCAACAACGACACCTTCGCCATCATCACCACCGCGCGCACCTATGCCGACATCGAAGGCGGCGCCTTCACGGGCCTCACCACCGCGGCCAGCATCCAGAAAAAGGCCATCAACTTCGACCAGGCCCCGCGCTACCTGCGCGCCAACTACGACATTGGCGGCACCGACAGCCCGGCCTACACCGTGGCCATTGCCGCGCAAAGCCTGACCAACTGACCCGCGCCATGTTCGCCGAAGACCTCGCCCCCTTCTTCAGCACCGACGGCTTTGCCGTCACGGCCAGCGCGCGCAACGCGCTGGGCCAGCTGGTGACGTTCGGGGCCATCTTCGACGGCGCCACCGAGCCCCACCTGGCCGGCATCGTCTCCGACCCCTCGCCGCGCGTCATGTGCAGAAGCGCCGACGTCGCCGCAGCCGCCTGGGCCAGCGGCATCACCGTGGACGGCACCGCCTACACCGTGGCCAACATCGCCCACGACGGCACCGGCATCACCACCCTCACCCTGCGCGAGGCGTAGCACCATGGCCGC
>CALMQC010000496.1 GCA_937871895.1 uncultured Roseateles sp.
TCAGTGGTGCTCATCGGGGCTTCCTTGGTTCTCGCTCGGGCCGGTCAACTTTGCGCACCAGCACACGCTCGGCCCAATCGGCCAGCTCGCGGCCCTCGCTCTCGGCCAGCAGCGTCAGGCCGGTGTGGTCGTCCGGGTCCAGCTTGATGCGGAGGTCTTTTCGGTCGAGGCTCATGACTGCAGTGGCCTGAGGCGATCAGGCCATGGAAGAGGAAGAAGAAGCGCCCCGGGCAGACAGCCCCGGGGCGCAAACCGCGCGATGGCAAAACGCGGAGGAGGAGACAACCACGAGAAACATCTGTGCGCGCCGGCTCAGTCCCAGCCGCCACGAGTGGGCAGGAATGCCCGGCAACTGCTGGAGACGCGCGCACGGCGCTGGTGCAGCGCGGCCCAGAGCGCCGCGACCGGGAGGGCGGATGCCAGCGCCGCCAAGAGCATGCAGATGGCAACGTCACGCGGCATCGCGCACCTCCTCAGGCTGCGCGGCAGACCCTGGCGCGGGCAGATGCTCCACCAGCTGCCGGCACGTCTCGATGCCGGGGTTGCGTGTTTCGCCAGAGCGAACCTTCCACGCTGTCGTGAACGGCACGCCGCTGCGCGATGACAAAGCCATGAGCTCGGCCCTGCGCAAAGGCGCCAACAGCTGGCGGACCTGTTCCGCCGAAGGAATAGAAATCGACATGCGCCGAGCGTACCGCAAGCGGTATCAATGCGTCAATCCGTATCGAGTACGGTATTCACATTCATGTACCGTTTAGGGATGGACGCATCCGATCCGCGCCGCTACTTGTGGGACAACATCACGGAGCTGATGAAACCCCAGAAAGCGACCATCGATGCAGTCTGCGCACGCACCGGCGTGCCGCGCGGAAACGTGCAGCGCATGAAACAGGGTGAGGCGTTGCCCAGCCTGGACACCATCCAGCGCACCGCCGCGGCATTTGGGCTCCACGCCTGGCAGATTCTGGTGCCCGGCTTGTCGCGCCACCAACCGCCGACGCTTGCAAACCCCACTCCGACGCGGCTGGCTGCCGTGGTTGATGCGCGCGAAGTGGCGCCGCCGTACCCGCGCCGTGAGCCGGAGATGGTGCTGGCGGACATGGCCGCACTGCTGAGCGCCGTGCCCACCAGCGTGCGGTCTGCATTTGCCGACGTTCTTGCCGGTTGGGCGCGGGCGGGTGGTGACGGCACCAGGTCGACCGCGCTGCTGGCGCTGCTGCGCGCCAACGTCACGCCGTAACCGCTACGGGTCGACGCCGTAGGCCTGCCGGTACTTGCCGGCCATCATTTCACATGTTGAGGCAATGAACCGGGCCTGATCCGGCGGCAGCGACTTGCGCCCCTGATCTCGCCAGCACAAGGCGATGGCGTCGCGCTCTGTCTGCTGCTGCGTCCGCGGCGCTGGCGGACTGCCCAGCCATAGCCACGCACCCGCGGCGAGCAGGGCCACCGGAGCGGCCCACCGCCAATGCACCGATCCAGCCCGTGAATCGTTGTCTTTTGTCAATGTTCACCTCCTGAGCGCGCCGCAAATGTAACAGTCCGATTCAGGCCGCAGAAATGTACCGCTAGCGGTTGACAGTGGCGTACCGCATTCGATACAGTGCATCCATCACAAGACGGAGCGCACTATGCACCCCACACCCGCCGTTGAACAAGTCCGCGCCGGCCGCACGCTGGCCGACCTGATCCTGAGCAGCGCCGACGCGCGGGCGTTTTTCGCCTGGGCCGAAACGGTGGAGCTCGGCACCGTGGTCATCGACGGCGAGCCGTGGGAGCCGATCCCGGTGCCCGAGGTGAGCGACAGCGACTTCGCAGCCTTCGACGAGGCCACGCGATGAGCGCCGGCACCTTTGCTGCGCTGGTCGTGGCCGTGCTCGCCGGCTGGCTGCTGCTGGGCCTGGCCGTGGCCGGGCTGATCGGCGCCGCCGCCAACCTGATGGGCGACGACGGCCGCCCGGGGAGCGGGCAATGATCCGCGCCATTTGGCGCGCCATGCGCCGCGCGCTGCTGCGCTATCAGATCTGGGAGACCGAGCACTACATCGCCGACTGCGAGGCCAACGGCATCAGCGCCGGCATGATGATGAGCGAGTTCCGCGGGCAGCTGTGCGCCATGCGTGTGGAACTGGCGCTGCTGACCCCCGCTGCGCCGGCCAGATTGGCGCACGGCCCGGCAGAGGCGCCCGCTCCGGATGAGGCCTGCACGGACATCGGCGCGGACATGGCGGCACCGCACTGGTTCGCTGCATTGATGGCGGGGCCCGGCGCGCTGCATGCCGCTGCGGCGGTGGTGCTGGTCGTTGCGGCGGCTGCGGTGGTGGTGGCGGCATGAGCGTCTTCAATCAACTGCACGCGGTGCAGCCCCTGCCGACCATCCAGCCGCACTACCGCGTCCAGCCGCACGACGGCCGCTTCGCCGTGGCCCACCCCGTGCCCGGCAGCCGCTGCGGCGAGCTGGCCGCCGTGTGCGACTTCCGCACCGAGCAGGCCGCGGAGATGCACTGCGCCTGGCTCAATGCCGGGCTGCCCAGCTTCACCCCGCGGCGCGACCCCGCCATCGTCGAGCTGCTGGCCGCAGCACGCGCCAGGAAGACCACAGCATGAGCATCCCTCCCCTGCTGATCGGCCTCACCGGCCGGGCCGGCGCCGGCAAGAGCACCGTCGCCACCGAGCTGGAGAACGAATGGTCCATGCACCACATCGCGTTCGCCGAGCCCATCCAGGCCATGCTGTGCAGCCTGTTTGATCTGGCCGGCATCGACGGCGCCTGGACAGCCGACCGCGCCCTGAAGGAATTGCCCACCACCCTGGGCTGGAGCTACCGCCACTTGGCGCAGAGCCTGGGCACCGAGTGGGCCCGCGCGCAGCTGGCCGACGACTTCTGGCTGCGCGTGGCCGGCGCCCGGCTCGATGCACCCGGGCTGCAGGGCGAGAGCGTCGTCATCAGCGACGTGCGCTTTCCCAACGAGGCGGCGTGGATTCGCGCCCGCGGCGGCGTCATCGTGCGCGTGGTGCGCGACGGCCTGCCCAGCGTGCGCCAGCACGAGACCGAGGCGCACGCCGACACGATCGAGCCCGACCGCGAGCTGTTCAACAACGGCAGCATCTGGACGCTGTGCGAGCAGATCGACCGCCTGATGCATGCCCTGCTGTACACGGCGCGCCACGCGCAGCGGCCAACCACCTGACAAGCGCAGCACCGCTGCGAACAGAACCACCCCACCACATGACCGCGATGACCTCCACCACTGCCACCGCAACCGTCGCCACCCCGAAGACCCGCATCTACGTGCTCAGCCACGCCGGCGGCCCGAGACGCCTGGTGCGCGCCCGCAACGCCCCGGCCGCCGTGCGGCATGTGGCGGCCGACAGCATCAGCTGCGCCACCGCCAGCCAGCAGGACCTCATCGACCTGCTGCCTGGGACGAAGGTCGAAGACGCCGGCGCGGCCGACACCGGAGCTGACAGTGGCCACGACAGCGGCCACGCGGGGGACTGAGCCATGCCAGCGAAGAAGGGCTCCGACCTCGGCGGTATCAGCGACCTGGCCGGCTTGCGCCGGCGCTGCGTGGTTGACGCAGACAGCGGCTGCTGGCATTGGCGCGGCGCCACCCAGACCAAGGTCATCAGCATGGGCGGCAAGATCGCCGAGCCGCGCGTGTACTTGCGCACGATCGGCGGAACCACAACCATTGGCCGCGCCGCCTGGGCCATGAGCGGCAAGCCCCAACCCAAGGCCGAGCGCTGGACAGTGTGGCGCACCTGCGGCAACGCGCTGTGCGGCAACCCGGCTCACATGCGCGCCGGCACCAAAGCCCAATGGGGCGCGTGGGTGCGCCAAAGCGGCCACCTGCGCGGCCGGCCGGAGCGCAGCGCCATCAACGCCCGCGCCGCCCGTGACGCCGGCCGCACCGTGCTGACGCCCGAGCAGGTGCGGCTGGTGCGCGAAAGCCAGGCCAGCGGCCGAGAGCTGGCGCAGCGGCTCGACGTCAGCGAGTCTGTCATCAGCCGGTGCCGGCGGCAGGACAGTTACCGCGCCCCGCCGTGCGCGAGCGTGTTTTCGTGGAGGCCGTAGAGATGCCCCGCACCCTGCGCCACCTCAACCGCACGCCGTGGACCGACGCAGAGCGGGCGATCATCCTGCGGACTGGCATCACCGAGCACCAGGCAGCCGCGGAGCTGTGGGCCGTGCTGAGGGTGCGGCGGAGTGCTTCGGCGGTGGGGGTGGAAAGGCGGCGGGTGCGGAGTCAGAACGC
>CALMQC010000497.1 GCA_937871895.1 uncultured Roseateles sp.
GTTTGCGTGCACCCACAACGTCATCCGTTCTCCCATGGCGGCGGAGTTGATGCGGCGGATGTCGGTCGTCGAGACCAGCACGCTGCGCGAGACCGCGTAGTCGCCGCTGCCCTTCAGGTCCCGCCAGCGCTGCTTGGCCAGCATGGCCTGGGTCAGCTTCTCCATGTCGAGGCCGTAGACCTTGGGGCTGATCGGCTTGGCCATCTGGTTGGCCACCAGGATCTTGGCGACCGGCTCCCACGAGGCGACGACCAGCGGCGTGTGGAAGGGCGAACTCTGCGTGGCAGACTTGCCGGCCTTGCGGGCGGCGTCGGCAATCATGTTGGCCGCCACCACGCCGCTGGCGAAGAAGAAGTCAGGCGCCTCCCCCAGCTTGCTCGCCATGTCCCGGCTGCCCACGCGCGTGGCCTGCACCGGCAGGCGCTGCGAGGCCAGCAGCTTGGCCACCCGCTCGTCCTTGAAGAAGGGCTCCACGTCCACCGCCACCAGGCCGCGCAGCGCCTCGGTCTGCGCGATGGCGGCCTGCTCCTGTGCGACGGTCTTGGTTTCGTTCTCGCTGCGCAAAGCCCAGAACAGCGCTCCACCGAAGACGGCAAGCACAACCAGGGTGCCAACGGTGCGCAGCGGGGTGTTCATGGACGGTTCAACGCCTTCTCAGCTCGAGACAGGTTCGCAGTGTGCCCTGCGCCGCGCACGGGCTGGAAGTCATGGCATATGGATTTCATAAGGACGCGCAGCCCGGCGCTTGTCGCGGCCGAGGCTGATGGGCGCTCAGCGCCGCCGCGCTCCCGGGCTGCCCTGGCCCGCTTTCGACGCATGCCCCCGAGGGCGCAGATTTCAATGCCGCTTGGCGTCGGGGCTGGCGGGTACGCGCTGCGCCCAACTGGCGGGCAGGTCCTGCAGCACGGCGTCGGCGTTGAGCGAGGCAATCGGCACGGCCAGGTCGGTGGGGATGCGCTGGCGCGCCTGCAGGGCCATGTAACGCAGCGCACTCACGCGCAGGAAGCTGGCGAAGTTACCCACCGCGCCGCGCGCCTGCACCAGCTCGTCGTAGAGCTTTTCAACCAGTTGCACGACGCTGAGGCCGTCTCGCGCGCCGATCTCGGCCAGCACCTCCCAGTGCAGGTTCTCCAGCCGGATGCTGGTCACCACGCCGTGCAGGCGCACGGAGCGGGTGCGGCTCTCGTAGGACTCGGGGTTGGCGGTGATGAAGACCTCGCACATGGCCCTGCCTCGTCAATGGGTGATGGTGGTGCCCAGGACCTTCAGGAACTGCGCGATCCAGGCCGGATGCGCCGGCCAGGCCGGGGCGGTCACGATCTTGCCATCGGTCACCGCCTGGTCCACCGGGATCTCGGCGTACTGCGCGCCAGCCAGGGTCACCTCGGGCGCGCAGGCCGGGTAGGCCGAGATGCGCCGCCCGCTGATCACGCCGGCCGCCGCCAACAGCTGGGCGCCATGGCAGATGGCGGCAATCGGCTTGCCGCTCGACGCGAAGTGCTTGACCAGCGCGATCACCTCGGCATTGAGCCGCAGGTACTCGGGCGCGCGGCCGCCGGGGATGACCAGGGCGTCGTAGGACTCGGCCCGGGTCTCGACAAAGCTCGCATTCAGCGTGAAGCGGTGGCCCGGCTTTTCGGAGTAGGTCTGGGCGCCTTCGAAGTCATGGATGGCCGTGTGCACATAGTCGCCCGCCAGCTTCCCTGGACAGACCGCGTGCACCGTGTGGCCCACCGCCTGCAAGGCCTGGAAAGGCACCATGATTTCGTAGTCCTCGACATAGTCTCCGGCGAGCAGCAGCAGTTTCTTGGCGGGCATGAGGCGTCTCCTGATGGGGGTGGTGGCGGATTCTGAAAGTGCCCAGCCCAGGGCGGGTAGTAGCCGGCTATGCCCCAGGCGCCTGCAGCCCTGGTGCTGACCCTCCCCCCGGGGTCGAGGGGGGCGGCCGGTGCGACTGAGCCCAGGCCGCAGAAGATCCTGCGTATCCAGACATCGGCCTTGCACTTGCTGCGCCTGGCCCTTCCCCATTCCTTTTGGAGCCCTCCCATGTCCCGCCTTCACCTTGCCCGCACCGTGCTGCGCCACAGCCTGGCAGCCGCCCTGATCCTGGTGGGCGGGTCAGCCCTGGCGGCCACCACCTACAACAGCCTCGCCAGCTTCCAGGCAGGCACAGGCGCCACCTCGGCCACCGGGCCACTGCCCGCCATCGGCATGACCTCGTCCGCCACCCTCGGCAGCGTCACGGTCCAAGCTCCCAGTTGGCTGACGGTGGACTGGATCACGGCCCTGTCCGGCTATGAAATCGGTGTCAGCAACGGCGCAGGCAACACCAGCGTGCCCAACAGCTACTACAACGATGGCATCGATGTGAACTTCGCCAGCCCGGTCTACGCGGCGGGCTTTGAGTTCTATCAGCCGACCACACCGGGCGTCCATCTGAACGGCTGCAACGTGCCGGTCTGCGTGGACTCGCAGTTCCAGGTCGAGCTCAAGCTGGGCAGCACCAGCGTCGGCGTGTTTGCCTGGACGCCGGGCAAGGACCAGGTGGACTTCTGGGGCGTGGCAAGCAGCCAAGCCTTCAACCGGATGGAGATCCGCGAGACCGTGGGCACGGACGACAACGAGTTCTACGGCCAGTTCTACACCAGCGCCCTTGCACCCGTGCCCGAGCCCGGCACCA
>CALMQC010000498.1 GCA_937871895.1 uncultured Roseateles sp.
TGTATGGCTCGCTGTGCGAGCGGCGCGACAAGGAGCTGGAGGCCGAAGCACGCCAAAACCTCAACATTGCCCGGCTGCTGGCCGAGCAGACGGCGCAGCTGGTGCAAACCGTCAACCAAGCCACGCTGCGCGCGCGCGACGAGGTGTTGGCCAGCCCGGGCCAGAGTCCCCAACTGGTGCGCTACGCCAACGAGACCGGCCTGTCTCCGCGCATCCTCGTGCAGCTGGCGCTGGCCGACGCCGACGGCCAGATGCTGGCCAGCAACCTCGACCCCACGGGCTCGCGGCTCAAGGGCATCTCGATCAGCGACCGCGAGCACTTCCTCGTGCACGCCCAGCGCGACCAGAACGCCCGCGAGGCCCTGCTCAACCCGGACGCGCTCTTCATCAGCCGCCCGGTGCTGGGCAAGGTGTCCAAGCGCTGGACCATCCAGCTCTCGCGCCGCATCACCGATGCCGAGGGGCGCTTCTGGGGCGTGATCGTGGCCTCGGTGGACCCCGGCTACTTCGAGGCCCTGTTCCGCACCGTGGACCTGGGCCGCAATGGCACCTTGACCCTGATCGGCCGTGACCGCGTGGTGCGGGCCCGCGTGCGCGAAGGCCGGCCGGTGGACGTGGGGGCCACGATGTCGCCGGGCATGCCGTTTGAGCGCATGGAGCTGGGTGTCGAGGGCAGCTTCATCTCCACCAGCAGCCTGGACCAGACCGAGCGCCAGGTCGCCTTCCGCGAGGTGGCCGGCACGCGGCTGGCCGTGCTGGTGGCCACGGCCACGAGCACGGCGCTGGAGTCCTGGCAAAGCAGCCGCAACACGGCCGTGGCGCTCGGGCTGGCCACCACGGTGGCCTTGCTCTTTGGGGCGGCCGGCGCCGCCCTCGCCCTGCGCCGGCTCGACGAGGCCCACCGCCAGCTGCTGGAGAACGAGATCGCCGCCGCCGCACAGCGCGCCCGCACTCAGCACGCCAGCGACTACGGCAGCACCCGCCCCACCCTGCACGGCGACTGACAAGGCCGAGCGCTCCACAGGGTCTTGCCGCTGACGAGCCGGCCCGGCGCAGGCCACCGCCCATACTTCGCCACCCCCGCCTTCAAGGATGCCCCCCATGCCCCCACGCTCGATCGCCGCCCTCCTGCTGACCCTGGCTGGCACCGCCCTGCCCCACCTGGCCCAGGCGACCTTGCCCGTGGGCGCGCCGGCCCCGCTCTTCGCCGCCGACGGCGCGGTGGGCGGCAAGGCCTTCAAGTTCGACCTGGCCGCCGCGCTCAAGAAGGGCCCGGTGGTGCTGTACTTCTACCCCAAGGCCTTCACCCAGGGCTGCACCGTCGAGGCTCATCAGTTTGCCGAGGCGACCGACAAGTTCGCCGCGCTCGGCACCACCGTGGTGGGCATGTCCAACGACAGCATCGACACGCTCAAGAAGTTCTCCACCGAAGCCTGCCGCGACAAGTTCGCGGTGCTGGCCGACCAGGGCGGCAAGGTCATCAAGGACTATGACAGCGCGCTCAAGATGGCCCCGGGCCTCGCGGACCGCGTCTCCTACCTGATCGGGCAAGACGGCAAAGTGGCCGCCGTGCACGCGGCCATGGACCCCGACGGCCACATCAGCGAGATGCTGAAGGCGGCGCAGAAGCTGAAGAAGTGATTCAGTCGAGCGTGCGGCGGTAGCGCAGCAGCGCCACGCCGCCCGCCACGGCCAGGAAGGCCGCCAGCGGCCACACCTCGCCCCAGAGCTCGGGCGCCTCGGCGCCCTTGAGCATGATGCCGCGCACGATACGCAGGAAGTGCGTCAGCGGCAGCACCTCGCCAATGTGCTGCGCCCACTCGGGCATGCCCCGGAACGGGAACATGAAGCCCGACAGCAACATCGACGGCAGGAAGAAAAAGAAGGTCAGCTGCAGCGCCTGCAGTTGGTTGCGCGCAAGGGTCGAGAAGGTGAAGCCCACACCCAAGTTGGCCACCATGAAGAGCCCGATGCAGGCCAAAAGCAGGCTGACGCTCCCCACCATCGGCACCTCAAAGAGCACAAACGCCGCGCCGAGGATGACGCCGAGCTGCACGTAGCCCAGCACCACATAGGGCAGGATCTTGCCCACCATCACCTCGAAGGGCCGCACCGGCGTGGCCAGCAAGTTCTCCATCGTGCCGCGCTCGCGCTCGCGGGTCATCGCCAGCGAGGTGAGCATCACCATCGTCATCGTCAGGATGGTGCCAATCAGCCCGGGCACGATGTTGTAGCGCGAGAG
>CALMQC010000499.1 GCA_937871895.1 uncultured Roseateles sp.
TGTGGCACCGAGTACCACCCGCCGACCGAGGCCCCGCACCCCCGCTGCCCGGCCGACCTGCTGCCCGTCTCACGCTACGTCTTCAGCCCCAAGCCCTCCGTCCGCGTCGAGCAAGCCGGCCAGCGCTCCGGCCAGGCGTATGTCAAAGCCGTGGAGCAATGGCTCGCCACCGAGAAGCCGCCCGAAGGCAGCCTCGGCCGCGCCATCGTCGATGCCGCCTGGGCCCAGCCCGGCGCCAGCCTCTACTCAGTGGCCGCCACCTTCGCCGGCATCATGCTCGGCTTCCCGCCCACGGTGCACGCCAACATGCTCACCGTGCTGGGCGCCTGGGTCGCCAAGAACAAGCTCTGGGAGATCCAGCAACAGTGGCTGGAGGCGCCCGCCCCCCGCCACTACGCCACCGCCGTCGCTCGCCTGCGCCCGGCCATGCTGCTCACCCTCAACCAGCGCCCCACGCCTTTCCAGGTCTACCGCCTCGCCCGGGCTGACCACCGCCTTGGCACCGTGGACATCAAAGCCGGCGACACCGTCATCGCGGCGCTGGGCTCCGCCACCCAGGCCAACCCCGCCCTCCACCACGTCGCCTTCGGCGGCGACCGCGTGGACCCGCAAGGGGCACCGCCGCATGCCTGCCCGGGGTATGGGATGGGGATGGGGGTGATGCTCGGCGTGGCAGCGGCGCTGCTGGAGGCGGGGACGCTCAAGCCGACGGGGTCGCCGGTGAGTTTGTATTTGGATGTGTGAGCTGGCGCGCCAAGCACTCTGATGCGCAAGAAATCCAGTCCCACCGCGGAGGCGGCCGTGCTGTTGCCGCGCATCGAGAGCCGCATCCTGCGTCTGCGCGACCAGAAGGTGATCGTCGACGCCGACCTCGCCGCGCTGTACGGCGTCCCAACCCGGCGACTGAACGAGCAAGTCAAGCGCAATCGCGACCGTTTCCCTGCTGACTTCATGTTCCAGCTCTCAGCGGCCGAGAAGGCTGAGGTGGTCGCAAATTGCGACCACCTTGCCAAACTGAAGTTTTCCAAGTCGCTGCCGTTCGCCTTCAGCGAGCACGGCGCCATCCAGGCGGCCAATGTGCTGGCCTCGCCCCAGGCGGTCGAGATGGGCATCTACGTGGTGCGCGCCTTCGTCCGCATGCGCGAGCTGGCTGGCATCCACGCTGACCTGGCCAAGCGGCTGGCAGAGCTGGAAAGCAAGACCGAGGGCTTGGCCGACAGGACGGAGGGGCTGGCACTGGACCACGACACCTTCAGGCGCAACACTCACCAACAGCTCAGGCAACTCATCGAAGCCGTCAATCAGCTCATGGCGCCGCCGGACCCGCCCAAGCGGCCGATTGGGTTTGTCACGCGTGAGGGCGAGAAGGGCAAGGGATGAGGGCCAGTGAGCGGTTTGAGCGGGAGAAATCGGCGATGCAGAACGACGGCCAATTCACCTACCGAGTCATCTGGTCAGCCGAGGACGGTGTGAATCGCCCCGGGTATCGCGGAGGCCCGTTGGTTTAAGTCAGACGGTCGCGG
>CALMQC010000500.1 GCA_937871895.1 uncultured Roseateles sp.
GGGCCGACTGCCAGGCCGCTGGCCTGCGCGACGGCGAATGCCTGCCGCTGCCCGGTGGTGCCAGTGCGCTGGTGGCGGAACGGGCCGCGTGAGCGGGGCAGCGCCGGCTCGCCGCATCCCGTAGCTGGTGCAGTCCTTCGTGCTGCGGCTCGTCCTAGCTTTGGGCGGAAGGCCCCCTGCGGCCTCCGTATCATGCGCGCCGCCGCCGCACGCTGCGCCGCCGCTTCGACGCTCGCCTCTCACGCGTTCATGACCCTGTCGCCCGCTTCGTCACACGTCCCCCGCCTGCGTTACCGCCTGACGCAGGAGGACGACCTGCCCGAGTGCCTGGCCCTCATCCCCGAATGGCTGGCTCTAGGCCCGGCCGTGACGGCAGCTCTGCCCGGCCTGTGGGTCCGCATGAATCGTTGGCCCATGGTCGTGAACATGGTGATGGAAGACCTGGCCCTGCCGCGCGGCCAGCGCATCCAGGCCTGGGGTGTCGGCCTGCTGTTGGGCCCGGCCGAAGTGAAGTTGCTGCAGTTGGATGGCCTCCCGCCGCCCGGTGTGGCCCGCCGCACCTACGAGGCCCTGCTCGACGGCCGCCTGCCCGAGCTGGACGACGCCACGCTGGGGCGCCACAACGCACGCGGCGAGATCTCTGGCTTGAGCCTGCATTTCTGCTCCCGCCCCCTGCAGTTCGAGCACGCTGCCAGCCAAGCCCTGATCACCATCGCCAACGACAGCTTTCGGGCCAGCATGTGCGGCTACCAACTGCGGGCGCAGTACTTTGAGAACCACGCCCAGACCGAGCCCTTCATGACCACCGCCGGTTTTCAGCGGCGCCCTCGCCCGCCCGACCAGGAAGCCGGCGGCCTGCAGTGGTGGGGCATGACGCGCGACGAGGCCCGCGCCATCCTGCCCGGCACCACCGTACGCGCCCTGTTTGACGCCCACCCTCCACGCTTTCGCCTCTCCCTCAGCCAGCGGCGCATGCTTTGGATGGCGCTCTTCTATGAAGACGACGAACAACTGGCGCAGCAGCTGCAGCTGTCGTCACATGGCTTGAAGAAGCTCTGGCGCGGCGTGTACGAGCGCATCCAGGACGGTGTGCCGGACTTCTTTGGCGATGACCTCGGCGCTGATGAAGAAGGCAAGCGCGGCCCTGAGAAGCGTCGGCAGGTGCTGGCCTATGTGCGGCAGCGGCCGGAAGAGCTGCGCCCCTGGAACCCCGGCGCACCGTGAGCACCTGGCTACGTATGATCCGCCGCGCTCGCCACTCCCGGGGCTTTGTGCCCATGTCCTGCCAAGCAGCTGCCCATGGCCCGCATTAACCGCCCCGCTCAGGTGCTGCGCATGGTGCATCGGCCCATGTCGCTGGACGACGTGGACGAGACCTTGGCCTTGCTGCCCGCGCAGGTCTCCACGGACGCTGCCGAACGCGCCGCCATCGCCGCGCAGTGGGCGGACCTGCTGCAGCTCGGGCCCGCGGTGCAAAGCGGCCTGATGGAAGACCTGGCGCGGCCG
>CALMQC010000501.1 GCA_937871895.1 uncultured Roseateles sp.
TCGACCTGCAGGTGGTTGAGCGGGTCGATGTAGGGGAAGCGGTGCTCGATCGAGCGGGCCAGCGAGGGGTTGCCAGCGAGGCGCTTGCGCTCGCCGGTGATGAGGGCCACGGCTTCTTCGGTGCGTTGGTATTCGGCCTGGATGGCGGCAAAGATGCGCTTGGCGAGCTTCTTGTCGGCCACGAGGTCGAGGTAGCGCTCGGCCAGGGCGAGGTCGCTCTTGGCCAGCACCATGTCGAGGTTGGACAGCACGGTCTTGAAGAAGGGCCAGCCCTTGACCATGCGCTTGAGCAGGGCCAGGTTCTTGGCGCGCTGCGTGGGTTCGGTGCCCAGGAAGCCCTCGATGCCGGAGCCAAAGCCGCACCAGCCGGGCAGCGCGACGCGGGCCTGGCCCCAGGAGAAGGACCAGGGGATGGCGCGCAGGTCTTCAATGGCGCGCGTGGCTTTGCGGGAAGCGGGGCGCGAGCCGATGTTCAGTTCGGCGATCTCGCGGATCGGGGTGCTGGCAAAGAAGTAGTCGGCAAAGCCGGGGGTCTCGTAGACCAGCTTGCGGTAGGCGCCGAAGGAGCAGTCCGAGAGCTTTTGCGCGGCGTCGAGGAAGGACTTGGGCGCGTCTTGCGTGGGGTGCAGCAGCGTGGCTTCGAGCGTGGCGGCAACGAGGGTCTCCAGGTTGCGGCGGCCGATCTCGGGGTGGGCGTACTTGGAGGCGATGACTTCGCCCTGTTCGGTCAGCCGGATCTGGCCGTTCACGGTGCCCGGGGGCTGGGCCAGGATGGCTTGGTAGCTGGGGCCGCCGCCGCGGCCAACGGTGCCGCCACGGCCGTGGAAGAGGCGCAGCGTGAGTGGCGCGCTGGCCTTGAGCTCGTCGAACAGCTCGACGAGGGCGAGCTCGGCACGGTAGAGCTCCCAGGAGCTCGTGAACATGCCGCCGTCCTTGTTGGAGTCGGAGTAGCCGAGCATGATGTCCTGCTCGGCACCGCTGCGCTGAACCATGTCGCGGATGCCGGGCAGCGCGTAGAACTCGCGCATGATGGCCGGCGCAATGCGCAGGTCGCCGATGGTCTCGAACAGCGGGACGATGATGAGGTCGCTGACCGCTTCGCCATCCAGCGTGCCGCGCAGCAGGCCGGTTTCCTTGAGCAGCACCGCCACTTCGAGCAGGTCGGAGACCGACTCGGTGTGCGAAATGATGTAGTGGCGCAGGGCCTCGCGGCCGAACTTGGTCAGCGCTTCGCGGGCGGCTTCGAAGATGGCGAGTTCACCCAGGGTCTTGTCGGAGTAGGCGGCGCCAATGACGCGCAGCGGCCGGGCATCGTTGAGCACACGCAGCAACAGGGCGCGCTTGGTGTCTTCGTCGAGGGCGCTGTAGTTGCCTTCGATGCGCGCGGTGGACAGCAGCTCGGCCACCACCAGCTCGTGCTGGTCGCTCGATTGACGCAGGTCCAGCGTGGCGAGGAAGAAGCCGAACACCCGCACGGCGCGGATCAGCGGGCTGAGGCGCTGCGGGATCAGCGCCTGGGCGTGGTGGCTGGCGAGCGAGGCCTCGATGACGCGCAAGTCGGCCAGCAACTCGTCGGCGCTGAGGTAAGGGTCTTGCGGCGCCACGGCGTGGCGCAGTGCCTCGGTGCCGGTGAGCTTGTGCAGCGTGGCGGCCAGGCGCGAGTACATGCCGGTCAAAGCCCGGCGATAGGGTTCGTCCAGGCGGTGGGCGTTCTGGTCGGGGCTGCGCTCGGCCAGCTTCTGCATCTCGGGCGTGACGCCCGTCAGGCGCAGCGAGATGGACAGCTCGGCGCCCAGCTCATGGATCTCGGTCAGGTAGTGGCGCAGGGCCACCTCGGACTGGCGCTTGAGCGCCTGGCGCAGCGTGGCGGCGCCGACATTGGGGTTGCCGTCGCGGTCACCGCCAATCCAGTGGCCCATGCGCAGGAAGCTGTTCAGGTCGACACCGGGCAGGTGCTCTTCAAGCTCGGCGTAGAGCTTGGGGATCTGGCGCAGGAAGGTGGCGTGGTAGTACGAGAGCGCGTTCTCGATCTCGTCGCTGACGGTGAGCTTGGAGTAGCGCAGCATGCGCGTCTGCCACAGCTGGGTGATGCGGGCGCGCAGCGCGGCCTCGTTCTCGCGCAGTTCGCGGTCAGAGTGCGCGCGGTCGCGTTGCTCCAGCAGCTGGGCCACGGCGCGCTCGGCATCCAGGATGCTCTTGCGCTGCACCTCGGTGGGGTGGGCGGTCAGCACCGGCGAGATGAAGCCGCGCTGCAGCGTGGCCGTGATCTCCGCCGGGCGCACGCCGGCTGCGTGCAAGTGCTCCATGCAGTAGGTCAGCGAGCCCGGTTGCAGGTGGCCGGCGCGCTCGTGCACTTCGCGGCGGCGCACGTGGTGGCGGTCTTCCGCGATATTGGCCAGGTGCGAGAAGTAGCTGAACGCGCGGATTACGCTCACCGCTTGCTCGCCCGACAGGCTCTTGAGCGTCTTGTCGAAGTTGCGGCCCGCTTCCTTGTCGTGCTTGTGGCGGTAGGCCACCGCCAGCTTGCGCACGCGCTCCACCAGCTCAAAGGCCTCGCGGCCTTCTTGCTCTCGAATCACATCACCCAGCAGGCGGCCCAGCAGCCGGATGTCGGCGACCAGGGGCTGGTTCTTTTCAAGTTCCTGGGCGTGGGCTGTCTTCTTGGTGGCGGGCATGGCAGGACGACGCAAGGGTGGAGGGATGTAACTTGGTTACTGCAAAATGACTCTAGCAGTTTCTTGGCAAAAACGGAGCAAGAAGCGGGCCTTGCCCCCGTATTGTGGGTTCCCTGCCGGCCAAGCGGCGCTTCGAGCGCCGCGAAAACGGCCGACGGAGGCGGGGTGCCGATAATCGCCGGATGACTTCTCCCATCGTGATCGCCACCCGCGAAAGCCGGCTGGCGCTTTGGCAGGCCGAGCACGTGAAGGCCCGCTTACAGACCGAATTGGGCCTGCCCGCCCGCCTGCTGGGCATGACGACGCGGGGCGACCAGATCCTCGATCAGTCGCTGTCCAAGATTGGCGGCAAGGGCCTGTTCGTCAAGGAGCTGGAGGTGGCGCTCAGCGAGGGCCGGGCCGACCTGGCCGTGCACTCGCTCAAAGACGTGCCCATGGAGCTGCCCGAGGGTTTTGTGCTGGCCGCTGTGCTGGTGCGCGAGGACCCGCGTGACGCCTTCGTCGCCAACCACTACGCCAGCCTGGCCGAGCTGCCTCCAGGAGCCTGCGTGGGCAGCTCCAGCTTGCGCCGCGTGACCCAACTGCTGGCGCTGCGCCCTGATTTGCGCGTCGAGCCCCTGCGTGGCAACCTCGACACCCGGCTGCGCAAGCTCGATGAAGGCGGCTACGACGCCATCGTGCTGGCCTCCGCCGGCCTCAAGCGGCTGGGTCTGGGCGCCCGCATCCGGGCCTGGTTCGAGGTGGACCAGATGATCCCCTGCGCCGGCCAGGGTGCGCTGGGCCTGGAGCTGCGCGCCGATGCCCCGCAACTGGCCGAGGCCGTGGCGCAGCTGTCCCACGGTTTGACTTGGCAGGCGTGCGAGGCGGAACGTGCGGTGTCGCGGGCGCTGGGTGGCAGTTGCAGCCTGCCGCTGGCTGCCCATGCCGTGCCGGCGGACGGCGGCCTGCGGCTGACAGCAGCGCTCGGCCACCCCACGCAGCCGACGCTGCCGCTGCTCAAGGTGGCGCTGGCGGCGCCTGTGGCGTCCTTGTCCGACGCGCGTGCACTCGGTCAGGCGGCGGCCGATCAGCTGCGCGCTGCCGGCGCCGAGCGCTACCTGGCCGGATGACGGCCGGATGAGGCGACTGTTGCTGACGCGGCCGCGCGCCCAGGCGGCCGACTGGGCCCAGCGTTTGGCCGCCCTGGGCGCAGAGGTCGAGAGCCTCCCGCTGATCGAGATCGAGGCCGCCACGCCCGCTGCGTGCGACGCCGCCTGGGCCAGGCTCCAGCACGGTGCGGCGCTGGCCGTGTTCGTCAGCCCCAATGCCGTGCGCCACACCTTTGCGGGGCGCGAACCCGGTGCCTGGCCGGCGGGGCTGCGCGCCGCCTGCGTGGGCCCCGGGACTGCCCAGGCCTTGCTGGATGCCGGGCTGGCCCCCGACCTGGTGCTGACGCCGGATGCCGACGCCGCGCACCTCGATTCCGAGCACCTCTGGCCGCAGCTTGCCAGCGAGGCGTGGGCGGGCCGGCGCGTCGTCTTCCTGCGTGGCGACGGCGGCCGTGAATGGCTGGCCGATCACCTGCGTGCCGCCGGCGCGCAGGTCGAGGCGCATGCGGTGTATCACCGCCGCAGCCCGGAGCTTTCCGCTGCGGAGCGCGAGCTGTTGGCACGCGTGCGCGCCGCGCCTGCGCAGTGGGCCTGGCTCTTCACC
>CALMQC010000502.1 GCA_937871895.1 uncultured Roseateles sp.
GGTTCGAACCTGCGACCCCTGCCGTGTGAAGGCAGTGCTCTACCGCTGAGCTAACTGCCCGAACGCGAATCCGTCTCCGGGGAGCCCGCGATTATGCCACGCTTGGGCTGGGTTCCAGCTTGCGCCACTGGCTCGTGCCGCCGGCAGCCTTGTCGAGGTCGGCCAGCATCTTGGCGTGTGCGGCGCGCTCGGCTTCGCTGGCCGCGAGCACCGGCAGCACAAAGCTGCTCAGGTCCACGGCTTCGACGGCGCTGAGTGCCTCGCCGGGCGTGGCTTCCACCTGCTCGTCCACCAGCAGGGCGTCCTGGCCGCGCGTGAGGCGGATATAGACCTCGGCCAACAGCTCGGCGTCCAGCAAGGCGCCGTGGAAGTGCCGCTTGGAGTTGTCCACCTCCAGGCGGCGGCACAGGGCATCCAGCGAGTTGGCCTTGCCTGGGAACTGCTCACGCGCCATCAGCAGCGTGTCGCGCACGCTGGAGACGTGATCAGTCAACACACCGCGCCTGAGCCGCCGCAGCTCGGCGTTGACAAAGCCAACGTCGAACGCCGCGTTGTGGATCACCAGCTCCGCGCCGGCCACAAACTCCAGAAACTGCTCGGCGATGGCTGCGAACTTGGGCTTGTCAGCCAGGAACTCGTTCGTCAGCCCGTGGATGCGGATGGCCTCCTCGGGCACCTCGCGCTCGGGGTTGATGTGCAGGTGCAGATGCCGCCCGGTGAGCTGGCGGTCAATCATCTCGACGCAGCCAATCTCGACGATGCGGTCGCCCTTGTCGGCGTCAAGGCCCGTGGTTTCGGTGTCGAAGAAGATCTGCCTCATGCTGGCCTTGCATTGCGTCGGGTGGCCCAACCAAAGATCGCCAAGCCGGCCACGATCATCGGCAGGCTGAGCCACTGGCCCTGGCTCCAATTGAGGGCCCGCAGCCCCAAGAAGTCATCTGGCTCACGGAAGTACTCGGCGCTGAAACGCAGCACGCCGTAGCCCACCATGAAGACGCCCGAGATCTGCCCCGTGGCGCGCGGTTTGCGCGCGAAGAGCCACAGCACGACAAAGAGCAGCAGCCCTTCGCCCAGGGCCTGGTAGATCTGGCTCGGATGCCGGGCCACGCCATCGTGCGCCTGCGGAAAGACCATCGCCCAGGGCAGATCAGCCGGAGCCGGCCGCCCCCAGAGCTCGCCATTGATGAAGTTGCCGATACGCACCGCCGCAATGCCGGTGGGCACGCAAGGGCCGACCAGGTCGGTCACCTCGAAGAAGCCACGCCCGCGCCGCCACCCAAACCAGGCCAGCGCCAACAGGACGCCCAACAAGCCGCCATGGAAGGACATGCCGCCCTTCCAGACCTGCAGCACTTCCAGCAGATGTTCGGCGTAGTAGCCGGGCTTGTAGAAGAGGCAATAGCCGAGGCGCCCGCCCAACACCACGCCCAGCACGCCAAAGAACAGCACGTCATCCACGTCGCGGGCGGTCCAGCCCACGGCCGCATGCTGGGGCATGCGCGCGCGGCGCGAGGCCAGAAACATGAAGAGCCCGAAGGCGACCAGGTAGGTCAGGCCGTACCAATGAATGGCCACGGGGCCAAGGCGCAGGGCGATGGGATCGAACTCGGGATGCGTGAGCACGCTGGACTACCTGTAGACGGGGCGGGCGGCATGATAGCCAGCGATCAGCATGGGCTCAGCGCCGCTGCTTGTCGCTACGACCCAGCGCCTCAAGTGCCTTCTGGCGACGAGCTTCTTTCTTGGCATCGAGAGCATCCATCTCCCGCTTCTTCGTCAAGCCGCTGGCGTCGGAAAAGGTCCACCAAGCCCACGCCAGACCGAAGGGCGCGAGCACGATCAGCCAAGCGACCCAATCGCTGTCACTGAACTTCACCCAGCCGCCCAGGCGCAATGCCAAGAAGACCACACCGACCAGCACAAAAGCCATGCGCTCACCATTGCGTCAGGTATCGTTGCGTGCACTGTAGTTCACCTCCCTTATGAAAGGCGTTTCCTCATGAAGTCCTTGATCGTCCTGTCCATCGCCGCGCTTGCCGCGCTGCCCGCCGCTGCCAATCAGGAGCTGGCACAGAAGAAAGCGTGCATGGGATGCCACACCCTCCAGACCAAGCTCGTCGGCCCGGCGTTCAAGGACGTGGCGGCCAAGTACGCCAAGGACAAGGATGCGGTGAAGAAACTGTCCGAGAAGGTCATCAAAGGCGGCAAGGGCACCTGGGGCGAAATGGCCATGCCGCCCAACAACGTGACCCCGGCTGAAGCCGAGACCCTGGTCAAGTGGGTGTTGACCGTCAAGTAAGCGCATCGCAGCCACCAAGCAAAACAGGCCCCGAACGGGGCCTGTTTGCTTTTGGGCGCCACCTTAATGCGGCGCAAACGCCCCCCGGCGTTACTTCAATACGCCTGCCCCAACTGCTCAAGGATCGCCGGGTTCTCCAGCGTCGACGTGTCTTGCGTCACCGCATCCCCCTTGGCCACCGAGCGCAGCAGGCGGCGCATGATCTTGCCGGAGCGGGTCTTGGGCAGGTTGTCGCCGAAGCGGATGTCCTTGGGCTTGGCGATGGGGCCGATCTCCTTGGCCACGTGGTCGCGCAGTTGCTTGGCGATGGCCTTGGCCTCGTCGCCGCTGGGGCGCGGGCGCTTCAGGACGACGAAGGCGCAGATGGCCTCGCCGGTGGTGTCGTCGGGGCGGCCCACCACCGCCGCTTCAGCCACCAGCTCGGTGCAGCTCACCAGGGCCGATTCGATCTCCATCGTGCCCATGCGGTGGCCCGAGACGTTGAGCACGTCGTCGATGCGGCCGGTGATGGTGAAGTAGCCGGTCTCGGCGTCGCGGATGGCGCCGTCGCCCGCCAGGTAGTAGCCCTTGAGCTCGGGCGGGTAGTAGCTCTTCTGGAAGCGGTCCGGGTCACCATAGATGGTGCGGATCATGCTCGGCCAGGGCTTCTTGACGACCAGGATGCCGCCTTGACCATTGGGCACATCATTGCCCGTCTCATCGACGATGGCGGCCGTGATGCCCGGGAAGGGCAGCGTGCAGGAGCCCGGGACCAAGTTGGTCACGCCCGGCAGCGGCGTGATCATGTGGCCGCCGGTCTCGGTCTGCCAGAAGGTATCGACGATGGGGCAACGGCTGCCACCGACGTGCTGGTGGTACCACTCCCAGGCGGCCGGGTTGATGGGCTCACCCACCGAACCCAGCAGGCGCAGCGACGAGAGGTCGTAGTTCTTGGGGTGCACCGCCTCGTTGGTTTCGGCCGCCTTGATCAATGAGCGGATCGCCGTGGGCGCCGTGTAGAAGATGGTGACCTTGTGCTTGGCGATGGTCTGCCA
>CALMQC010000503.1 GCA_937871895.1 uncultured Roseateles sp.
TCGCCGCCCTGGGTGCGGTGGCATTCGTCCACAAACACATAGAAGCGGCCGGCAATCTTCGGCGGCTCGCCCTTCAGGTCGGCCACGTCGATCTTGTGGATCAGCGCGCACATCAGGCGGGGCGAGGCCGCGCCCAGCTTCTCCACCAGCTCGCGGCGCGACTGGATCCGCGGTGACGGCGCCTCTGCCCCGATCACCCCGGCGTTCTTCATCACGCCTTCGATCTGCTTGTCCAGCTCGTCGCGGTCGGTCACCACCAGGATGCGCGCCTCGGGGTCATGCTCCAGCAGCCACTTGGCCAGCAGCACCATCAGGATGCTCTTGCCACTGCCCTGCGTGTGCCAGATGACGCCGCCCTCGCGCTTTCGGATGCGCTCCTGCGCCGCCTTCACGCCTTCGTACTGGTGCAGGCGCGGCACCTTCTTCTGCCCGGCGTCAAAGATCACGAAGTTGCGGATCAGGTCCAGCAGCCGGGTGGGCTCCAGCATCTGGCTCAGCGGCGCGTCGAGCAGTTCGCCTTCTGCGGGCGTGGCGCCTTCACCGGCCTTCAGGTGGTGCTTCCACTCGACGAAGAACTTCTCCGGCGTGCCCGTCGTGCCGTAGCGCAGGCCTTGCGAGTCGCTGCCCGCCAGCACCAGCTGCACCGTGGCGAAGAAGCCCTGGTTGAAGATTGCCTCCTGGTTGCTGATCAGTTGGCGGATGCCGTTGGCCACATCCACCGAGCTGCGCTTGAGCTCGATCACCACCACGGCCAGGCCGTTGATGAAGAGCACGATGTCGGGCCGGCGCACATGGCCCCCGTCATCGCCACCCTTGAGCGTCACCTCCTCCGCCAGTGCGAACTGGTTGTTGCCCGGCGTCGCCCAGTCGATCAGGTGCACGGTCTCGTGCGGCGCGCCTGCCGCCACCTGCACCGGCACGCCGTAGCGCAGCAGCTGGTAGGTGCGCAGATTCGCCTGGTAGAGCGTGAGGCCCGTGGCATCCGCCGCCGCCATCAGCTTCTGCAGCGCCTGTGCGGTCTGCGCGTCTGAATAGCCGCGCTGCAGCAGGTTCTTGCGCAGCAGCTCCGGCTCAATGCAGCGGTTGCCCTCGCGCTTGCTCCAGTCGCCAAGGTAGGCGTAGCCAAGGCCACCTGCCGCCGCTGGCGAGGTGAGCTTGCGAACGACGCGGTTCTGGGTGACCCGTTCCGGGCGCAGTTGGGTGCTCACGTTGTGCCGTCTCCCTGCTTGGTCTTTATCTAGCCTACCGGTACTTGCCTGGGTTCAACCAAGGGCCCGGCTTGGGGCCGAGCCCGATAAACTCAGCCCACCCCGATCGCGAGCGCACACCATGTTGAAGGCAAACACACAGCCCCCGATCAAGAAGCCCAGCCGCAAGGCCTTGCAGCGCGCTGTGGCCAGCTCCACCGCTGTGGAGACCGGGCGCAGCGTGGCCGCGCTGGAGCAAAGCTTGCAGCAAGCGCCCGCCCCGCGTTTTGCCCACGTCAAGCTGGCCCGCTGAGTTCGTCGTCATCGCGCTCACCTCGGTCGCTGCCGGCATCGCCTGCGGCCAGCGCCTCTGCCACAAAGCCTGCCATCGGGCCATAGTCCCCTGAAAAGCCGGCGTGGATCGCGCCGATGTAGGCGGGCTTTCGCTGCTCCCAGCTGCTGTAGTCCAGCGGCTCATGGTCGGCCTGCACGGCCATCACATCGGCCAGCAAGCGCGACAAGCGCCCATTGCCCTCGCGGAAGGGGTGGATCACGATCAGCTCCACGTGCGTCACGGCGATGGCGTGCACCAGGTCTGGCGCGGCCAACGCGCCACACGGCGTCCAGCGCGCCAAATGCTCGCGCTCAAAGGTCGCCAGCAGGCCGGGTAACAGACTGGCCGTGGCGAACTGAAAACCGCCCTTGCCCA
>CALMQC010000504.1 GCA_937871895.1 uncultured Roseateles sp.
AGAAGGATCCATTGTTCTTTGGATTTAAGTCAATAGCCCAGACATCTTGAAGCATGCCCGCCGTTGCGAAATATCTAAAGATTGAGTCGCCTTGATCCGGCTCCCAGGGCCCTTGATATAGCTGCGAATTGAACTGCTCTCCCAAAAAATTGCAAGCCACTGTCAGAGCAATCGCCGGTAACACCACAGAGTAGAGCCTAGATATTCTTGCAACAGCATAGTCAGAAAGACAATTCTCCTTCGCACTGGATACAAATCCAATAACATACCCAGATAATACAAAAAATACCATAACGGAGGTAGGACCATATCCGCCCAACCACCATAGGAAGCCGCCTGTTATCTTGAGCCCATAGGCGTGATAGATAACCACCAAGCACGCTGCAGCGAACCGCACCGCATCCAAATAAATCGACGTTTCTTTCTGCATGCACCGCTCTCCCTCGTTGTTCTAATCGCCATCGCATCGCGCCAGAAAATGAATCGCCACGGGCTACAAGGCGCTCGTCCGGCTTTGACCGTTTGCTACGCAGCGCCCGGCCTGCCCTCACTCACCGTGGCAGGACGCCGTCGAAATACAGCGAGCTGTCCAGCGACAGCACGAAGCCCTTGACGCTGGCGCGGTGCGGCACGGAGATGGCGCCGTGGGCCAGGGGGCTCCAGGGCAGTTGCTGCGTGGCCAGGCGCAGGGCCTTGGCGTAGGCGACCTTGCGGGCCTCGCGGGTCTGGCCGGCGCGGGCTTCGGCGAGCAGCTTTTCGTAATCGGGGTTGCACCAGAAGGTGCCGCTGGCGGAGCCGCAGCCGAGCTGGCCGGCGGTGTTGGCGGGTTCGGTGTCGCCGTTCCAGCCCAGCAGCACGGTGTCGTGCTCGCCTTTGTCGACGCGGCGCAGGTACTCGCCCCATTCGTAGGTGACGATGTTCGCCGTGACGCCGACCTTGGCCCAATCGGTCTGGATCAGCTGGGCGACGAGCTTGCTGTTGGGGTTGTAGTTGCGGATGACGGGCATGGACCAGAGGCTGATGCTGAGGCCCGAGACGCCGGCTTTCTTGAGCAGCTCGCGCGCCTTGTCGGGGTTGTAGGCCTGGCCCTTGATGCTGGGGTCGTTGGCCCAGTTGGCGGCGGGCATCAGGGTCTGCGCCTGCACGCCGGCGTCGCCAAACACGGTCTTGACGAGCGTGGCCTTGTCGATGGCCATGTCCAGCGCCTGGCGCACCTCCACTTTGCCGAGCACGGGATGCTTGGTGTTGAAGGCCAGGTAGCCGATGTTCATGCCCGGCGAGGTGGTGACCTTGATAGCGGGGTCCTTGCGCAGCTCGGCAAGGTCGGCCGGGGCCACCGAGTCGGCGATGTCGCATTCGTCGCGCTTGAGGCGCTGGGCGCGCACATTGCCGTCGGGTGTGATGGCAAAGACCAGCGTGTCCACCCGCGGGCGCTCGGCGGCGCGGAACCAGCCGGGGTGCTTGACGAGGCGCAACTGGCTGTCCACCCGGAAGCTCTTGAGCTGGAAGGGCCCCGTGCCCACGGGCGCCATGGCAATGCGCTCCGGCTTGCCGCTCTTGAGCAGCTGCGCACCGTACTCGGCCGACTGGATGGACGCGAACGAAGCCTGCAGGGCCGACAAAAAGGCCGCGTCGCGCTGCGCGAGCGTGAAGCGCACCTGGGTGGGCGAGAGCTTCTCGACCTTGTTGATCAGCTTCTCCCAGCCGTAGGACACGACATAGGGCGAGACGATGGGCAGGGCCTTGCCAAAGGCGCTGTCGCGGTTGAGCAGGCGGCCGAAGGTGAAGAGCACGTCGTCGGCATTGAACTCACGCGTGGGCTTGAAATCTTCGGTGGTCTGGAATGCAACACCTTTGCGCAGGTCGAAGGTGTATTGCAGCCCGTCCGGGCTGACGGTCCAGCGCTCGGCCAGCGCGGGAATCAGCTCGTCGGTGCCGCGCTTGTATTCGACCAACTGGCTGAAGATCTGGTCGGTGGCGCGGTGGTCCACGCCGCTGTCGGAGTTGGCGGGGTCGAAGGTCTTGGGGCTGCCGGTGGAGCAAAAGCGCAGCAGGCTCGCGCCCTGGGCCCAGGCGGATGGCGCGAGCACGGTGGCAAACAGGGCGCTGGCGAGGAGATGGCGGACAGCAGGCTTCATGGGGCTTCGATCTTGGCAGAGGGCACAAAGGGCCGGATGGCCATGGCGGCGTAGAGCTCGTCAGGCGCAAAGGCCACGCTGCCCTGGATGACGAGGGCGACACGGCGGATGTCGGCGAGGCGCGTGCTGGGGTCGCCGTCCACGAGCATCAGGTCGGCCAGCTTGCCACGCTCGATGCTGCCGAGCTCCTGTGCGCGGTCGCTGTGCTTGGCGCCGTTCCAGGTGCCGATGCGCAGCACCTCGGGCACAGGAATGCCGGCCTCGGCATACAGCTCCAGCTCGCGCTGCATGGCAAAGCCGGGCGTGGCGTCGGTGCCGGCCAAGAGTGGGATGCCGGCGGCGTGCAGGCGGCGCACCAGGTCCATCATCACCTTCCAGGACGCGGCGTAGCGCGCGGCATTGCCATCGTTAACCTCCATCTCGGCCGCCAGCAGGCTGCGCTGCATGCTGGCGGGCAGGTGGTCCGCAATGGCGGTGTAGCTCGGGTTCATGGCGCCCTGGCGCTGCAGGTACATGGCCTCGAAGGCGACGCCGGTCGGGTCCACCACGGTGCCGGTGCGCTTCAGCAGCGCGATGAAGCGGGCGGTGCGCGCGTCGTCCAGCTTCAACGCATGTGCCTTGTCGCCTGGCAGCGTGAAGCGCAGCAGCGTCCGGGTGTCGTCGTCCTTGCCGACGAGGAAGTTCAGCGTCACCTGGTTGATGTGGTGCAGCTCGCGGTAGCCGGCCTCCACGGCCTGGCCCGCTGTCATGAAGGCCGGCACATGGCCGCCCACACGCAGGCCCAGGGCAGCGGCGTGCGCGGCCATGGGCTTCACCCACTCGGGGCGGATGGAGTTGTAGAGCTTGAGCTGGCGGTAGCCATGCGCGGCATACCAGTCGATGGCGGCCAGGGCCTGCTCCAGGGTCTCGGGCACGAAGTCGGCCTGGGACGAGAACGGGCTCTTGCCCTCGATGAAGCCATTGGCCGCGATGCGCGGGCCGAGCAGCTCGCCGCTGGCCATGCGCTGGCGCATCAGGCTGAGGTCGGCAAAGCTGTTGCCCACATCGCGCACGGCCGTGACGCCAGCGGCCAGGTTGAGCAGCATCTGGCTGGGCTCGACGTGGGCGTGCATGTCAATGAGCCCAGGCAACAGGGTGCGGCCACTGCCGTCGATGAGCTGCTGCACGCCCAAGGCTTGCAGCGAGCCAACCGGGCGGATGGCGGCGATGCGACCCTCGAACAGGAACACGTCAGAGGGCCCGCGCAGCCGGGCGGCCGGGGCGTCGAACCAGCGCACATTCTTGATGACCGTGAGCCCCGGCAGCGGATGCGCCAGGCGTTTGGCCAGCGTGGTGAGATGGGCGTCGCGCGCCTCGCGTTGGGCGTTTTCCAATGCGGGGACCAGGGCGCTCTGCCCTTCGCGCACCGTGCCGCCCCAACCCGGGTAGACCTGGGCAAACAGCTGGCCGTCGCTGTCGCGCAGCCAGGCGTAGACGGGCATCAGGTCGAGCCCATGCAAGGCGTAGAGGCTGAGGTCCTGCTCGGCGAGGCGGAGTTGCTTGACGCGTTCAGCGCGCACGGCACCGGCCGGCAGGGCCGGGCGCTCGGCGCCGTCCCGCAACTGGCGCGCCAACTCGCCCATCCACCAGGGCGTGGCGTCCACCGGCAGGTAGACGGCCCCGGCCGGTGGTTGCGCCTGCCGACCTTGGTCCACGCGGGACTGCCAGGCGGCCGCGCCATCGGGCTCGCGCGCAAAGCGGTCACGGATCACAGCGCCGTAGGTGGACACGCCTTCCGTGCGGTAGAGCTCGCCCGTGGTGGCCGTGCTCAGCCATTCCTTCTGGTCGGGGCCGCGGCCGTTGTTGCGGTAGCGGTAGTCCACCGCCCACTGCGCGCCCTCCAGCCGTGCCACCAGGTGGCCACAGGGCGTGCGCACGCAGATGACGTCGAAGCGCTCGTCAGCGCGGGCGGCCCCGCTCGCGAGCACGCCGAGCACGATGAGCAGGCGCAGCAGGGCTTTCATCGCAGCGACTCCACGCCTCGGTTGGCCAGCGCATCGGCGCGCTCGTTGCCCGGGTCGCCGGCATGGCCCTTGACCCAACGCCAGTCCACGTGGTGCAGCTTGCGCAGCGCATCGAGCCGTTGCCAGAGGTCGGCGTTCTTCACCGGCTTGCCATCGGCGGTCTTCCAGCCCCGGCGCATCCAGTTGGCAATCCACTCGGTCATGCCTTTGCGCACGTACTCGCTGTCGGTGTAGATGACCACGTCGCAGCTGCGCTTGAGCGAGGCCAGAGCCTCGATCACGGCCGTCAGCTCCATGCGGTTGTTGGTGGTGCCCCGCTCGCCGCCAAACAGCTCCTTCTCGTGGCCATTGCTTTGCAGCCAGGCGCCCCAGCCGCCTGGGCCCGGGTTGCCCTTGCAGGCGCCGTCGGTGTAGACGATGACGCTGGGGCGTTTGATCGCGGCGGAGACAGCGGCAGGCGCAGCAGTTTCAGTCATGCACGTCCTTGGAATGCGGGTTCATCGCCACCGCAGTGGCGTGTTTGGGTTGCAGCCGCCGCGCGCGCTTGAGCCCCACCAGCCGCGTGCCCTGCACGCGCTTGACGGCCTGCAGGTAGTACGCGGCCCCGAGCACCGGCCACCAGCGGGCGCCGATGCGCTCGGTCCAGCGCCAGCGCTCCAGCCAGACCTCGCTGCGCAGTGGTGGCCGGTAGAGTCCAAAGCGGCCGGCCTCGATCTCGTAGGACAACAGACGCAGCCAGTCGCGCAGCCGCCAGTAGCCGAGGAACTCGCCGCTGCGCGGCAGAAATACTTGCCCCAGCCGCTGGCGGATGCCCCAGAGGCTGGTGGGGTTGAGGCCGAGGATGATCAAGCGCCCCTCGGGCCGCAGCACGCGGTCCACCTCGCGCAGCAGGCGGTGGGGGTCCGGCGCCATCTCCAGCGCGTGGGGCAGCACGACGAGGTCCAGGCTGTCGCTCGGGAAGGGCAGCGCGTCGAAATGGCAGAACAGGTCCCGGCCCACCACCCAGCGCTGCGGCATGCGGTTGGCGCGCAGGCCGTCAATCAAGGGCAGTCCCAGCTGCAAGGCGTGGAAGCCAAAGCGGTCGGCCACGGCGGCATCGAGCTGGTTTTGCTCCCAGTCCAGCAGATAGCGGCCGGGCGGGGTGGCCAGCCAGGCCTGAAACGCTTGCTGGGCCTCGTCGGTCAAGGCCGCTGGGGTCGAAGCCTCGTTGGCCTGGTTTGGGGTTTCTATACTCGGACCTTCTTTCGTCACGGTCTCGCCACATGGATCTGGCCGCATGAACCAGGCAATCTCGCACGTTTCGGCGCCTCTCGGCGCTTGGCGCCTGACGCCGATTCCGGCTTTCGACGACAACTACCTCTGGATGCTCGACAACGGCCGGCAGGCGCTGGTCGTCGATCCTGGCGATGCCGCCCCGGTCCTTGCGGCCCTGGCGCAGCGAAAGCTGGAACTCGCGGGCATTCTAGTAACCCACCACCATGGCGATCACGTCGGTGGACTGGTCGAGTTGCAGGCTCATGCAGCCTGCCCCGTCTACGCCCCCGCCACCGAGACCATCCCCGGCCTTGTCGAGCGCGTGCGTGGCGGTGATGCGGTCGAACTGCTGGGATGCCGCTTTGAGGTGATCGACGTCCCCGGCCACACGGCGGGCCACATCGCCTACTTCCTGCCGTGCAGCGCTGGCGCCGCGCCGCTGCTCTTCTGCGGCGACACCCTGTTCAGCGGCGGCTGCGGCCGGCTGTTCGAGGGCACACCCGCACAGATGCTCGCGTCACTGGACCGTTTGGCCGCCCTGCCAGGCGACACGCGCGTCTGCTGCGCCCACGAGTACACGCTGTCCAACCTGCGCTTTGCGCTGGCCGTCGAGCCGGGCAACCAGGCGCTGGTCGCCTACAACACCTGGTGCCAGGAGGAGCGCACGGCCGGCCGCCCCACCCTGCCCTCCAGCATCGCGCGTGAGGCCCAGATCAACCCCTTCCTGCGCAGCCGAGCGGCCGAAGTGCGCAGCTCGGTCCTCGACCACGCGGCGCTGCCGGACGCTGCCGACGAGGTGCAGGTGTTTGCCAGCCTGCGCGAATGGAAGAACAACTTCCGATGACGCCCCGTTTGACTGCACGGCTGCGCCTGTGGGCCCTGGTCAGCCTCACGCTGCTGCTGGCCGCCTGCGCCACACCGCAGGCCGATCTGACACCCAGCGTCCGCAACGAACTGCCCAAGCCCTGGGCTGCCCCGGCCGCCACCGCCTCCGAGGAGCCGCCCGCAACGGCCATTGCCGCCACGCCCACGGTGCAAGCCAGCGACCTGCTGGAAGACGCGCTGCAGCCCGGCCAGAAGGTGGACCTCGCCGCCCCCGAGTCGCAGGCCGACCTCTGGAGCCGCGTGCGCCAGGGCTTTGCCATGCCCGACCTGGACGACGCCTGGGTACAAAAGGCCGAGGGCTACTACAGCGCTCGGCCCGACTATGTCGAGCGCATGATGTCGCGCGGCCAGCGTTACCTGTTCCACATCGTCGAGGAAGTGCAGCGCCGCGGCCTGCCGACCGAGCTGGCTCTGCTGCCCTTCATCGAAAGCGCCTTCGTCACCACCGCGCAATCGCGCGTCAAGGCCACCGGCATGTGGCAATTCATGCCCGCCACGGGCCGCGACTTTGCGCTCAAACAGAACATCTTCCGCGACGACCGGCGCGACGTGCTGGAGTCCACCCGCGCGGCGCTCGACTACCTGGAGCGGCTCTACAAGCAGTTTGGTGACTGGCATCTGGCGCTGGCGGCCTACAACTGGGGCCAGGGCAATGTGGCCAAGGCCCTGGCGCGCAACGAGAAGCTCAAGCGCCCGACCGACTACGCCAGCCTCAAGATGCCGGACGAGACACGCTACTACGTGCCCAAGCTGCAGGCGATCAAGAACATCGTGCTCGATGCCGAGCGCTTTGGCCTGGCCCTGCCCTCGGTGGCCAACCACCCCTACTTTCTGTCGGTGAAGCTGGAGCGCGACATCGACGTCGAGCTGGCGGCGCAGTTTGCCGGCCTGTCGGTGGAGGAGTTCAGCCTCTTCAACCCGCAGTCCAACAAGCCCGTCATCCTGGCCGCCGCCTCGCCGCGCGTGCTGCTGCCGTATGACCAGGCCGGCATCTTTGCCCGCAACCTGGCCGAACACCAAGGCCAGTTGGCCAGCTGGACGGCCTGGGTCGTGCCCAAGACCATGTCCACGGCCGACGCCGCCAAGCGCTTTGGCCTGACGGAAGCCCGGCTGCGCGAGCTGAACCAGATCCCGCCCAAGATGCTGGTGCGCGCTGGCTCGACCCTGCTGGTGCCGCGCGACGCCAAGGACGCCGACGACGTGGCCGAGGCCATCGCCGAGAGTGCACGCCTCAACCTCACGCCTGACCAGCCGCCGCTGCGCAAACTCGCCCTCAAAGCCGGCAAGGCCGACACCGTGGCCTCTGTCGCCACGCGCTACAAGGTCTCGCCGCAGCAGGTGGCGAGCTGGAACAAGGTGGGCGTCAAGGCCCGCTTCAAGCCGGGGCAGACCGTGGTCGTCTACGCCGCGCCACCGGCGAAGGCCGGCAAGCCGGAGCAACTGGCGCAGGCTGCGCCCAAGCCGGCACGGCGCTGAGCGCGCGCTTCAGCGCACAAAGAACATCGCCACGCAGACGCCCAGGCCGACGGCCCAGATCGTCGAACGCAGCATCGCTTTGTCACCGAGATAGGCCGCGATATACGCGACCCGGCAGGCAATGAAGGCCAGCGCCAGTTGGTCGACGCGCGCCGGGTCGGCCTGATGCTGACCCGCCACCAACACCGCCGCTATGAAGAGCGGCAGCGCCTCGAAGCTGTTGGCCTGCGCCGCGTTGGCGCGCGCCGCCCAGCCCTCCAGGCTCTCGGCCCAGGCGCGCGGGTTGTGGTTGTCATAGCCACCATCACGGCGGCGTTTGCCATAGCCTCGGGACTTGGCCAGCCCTGCGCAGACGATGGGCAGCAGGCAGGCAATCAGGAGGCAGGTGTGGGCGATGGTCATGCAAGGCTTTCGATAGTTCAACGGCGATCGACGAGGGCGTGGGCAATCGTCGAAAGATCGACGTATTCGAGCTCGCTCCCCACCGGCACACCACGCGCCAGCCGGGTCGAGCGGATGCCGCGAGCGCGCAGCGCCTCGGCCAGCACATGGGCCGTGGCCTCGCCCTCGGCGGTGAAGCTGGTGGCCAGGATCACTTCCTCGACGCCTTCCTTCGCGCGGTCCAGCAACTGGGCCACGCCGATGTCGCGCGTACCGATGCCGTCGAGCGGCGACAGGCGCCCCAGCAGCACGAAGTAGTAGCCCCGGTAGGAGGCGGTGCGCTCCAGCGCCGCTTGGTCTGCGGGCGACTCGACGACACACAGCAGCCGCGCATCGCGGTCAGGGTCCGCACACACCGCGCACAGCTCGGTCTCGCTGAAGGTGTGGCAGCGCTGGCAGTGCTTGATGTCCTCGCTCGCCGCCCGCAGCGCCTGCGCCAGACCCTGCATCGCCGCGCGGTCATGCTGCAGCAGATGAAAGGCCATGCGCTGCGCCGACTTCTGCCCCACGCCGGGCAAGCGCTTGAGCGCGTCGATCAGCGCATCTAGAGAACTCACACCGCGCCTCTAAACCCGTGGAGGCAAAGCCATCAGCCATGCCAGGCTGGCACTCGAAAGCCCAGCGGCACCCATGGAACCGGCTTTGCCGGGCCATCGGGTGCGACCCCTTGAGGGGTCCGGCGCAGCCGGTACGGGGTGGGCCATCAGAACGGGAACTTCATGCCCGGCGGGAGGGGCATGCCCGCCGTCAGCTTGCTCATCTTCTCTGCCGAGGTCGCCTCGGCGCGGCGCGCGGCGTCGTTGAACGCGGCGGCCACCAGGTCTTCGAGCATGTCCTTGTCATCGGCCAGCAGGCTGAGGTCGATGGTGACGCGGCGCACCTCGTGCTTGCAGGTCATCACGACCTTGACGAGGCCGGCGCCGCTCTGGCCCTCGACCTCGACATTGCCAAGCTCGTCCTGGGCCTTCTTGAGGTTGTCCTGCATCGCCTGCGCCTGCTTCATCAGGCCGGCGAGTTGTCCTTTGTTGAACATGGATCTTCCTTTCTCAAATCCATGACGAATGACGAAATGACTTCGCCGCTGCGCGGCTTCG
>CALMQC010000505.1 GCA_937871895.1 uncultured Roseateles sp.
CGAGAAGTTCAATGAAGTGCTGACCCCGCTGGCCGACAAGCTCGGCGCCGCCCTTGGCGCCAGCCGTGCGGCCGTGGACGCGGGCTACGCGCCCAACGACTGGCAGGTGGGCCAGACCGGCAAGATCGTCGCGCCCCAGCTCTACGTGGCCTGCGGCATCTCGGGCGCCATCCAGCACCTGGCCGGCATGAAGGACTCCAAGGTCATCGTGGCCATCAACAAGGACCCCGAGGCGCCGATCTTCTCGGTGGCCGACTACGGGCTCGAAGCCGACCTCTTCACCGCCGTGCCGGAGCTCGTCAAGGCGCTCTGATCCCGCCAGCACGCAGGTCCCAGAGGGCACCCCGACGCCTCGCGGTGCCCTCTCTTTTGTCCGCCAGGAGTTTCAAGTGAGTTACCAAGCCCCCGTCAAGGACATGATGTTCAACCTCCGCCACGTGGCGGGCCTCGACGCCGTGGCGCAGCTGCCGGGCTTTGAGGACTTTGGCGACGAGACCGCGCAGGCCGTGCTGGAGGAATGCGCGAAGCTGATGCAGGACGTCATCGCGCCGTTGAACCATGAGGGCGACAAGCAGCCCTCGTACTTGAAAGACGGCAAGGTCACCACGACCACAGGCTTCCCAGCCGCATTCAAGGCCTATGCCGAAGGCGGCTGGCAGGGCTTGCAGCACCCGACGGAGTTCGGCGGGCAGGGCGCGCCCAAGGTGATTGCCGCAGCCTGCAACGAGATGCTGCAGGCGGCGAACATGAGCTTTGCGCTGTGCCCGCTGCTGACCGATGGCGCCGTCGAGGCCTTGATGACGGCCGGCAGCCCCGAGCAGCAGCAGCTCTACATCCCCAAGCTGCTGGATGGCTCCTGGACCGGCACCATGAACCTCACCGAGCCCCAGGCCGGCTCGGACCTGGCCCTGGTGCGCACGCGCGCCGAGCCGCAGGGCGACGGCACCTACAAGCTCTTCGGTACCAAGATCTTCATCACCTACGGCGAGCACGACCTGGCCGAGAACATCATCCACTTCGTGCTGGCGCGCGTGGTGGGCGCGCCCGAGGGCGTGAAGGGCATCAGCCTCTTCATCGTGCCCAAGGTGCTGGTGAACGCGGATGGCTCCTTGGGCGCCCGCAATGACGTGCACTGCGTGTCGGTCGAACACAAGATGGGCATCAAGGCCAGCCCGACCGCCGTGCTGCAGTACGGCGACCATGGGGGTGCCATCGGGACCTTGGTGGGCCAGGAGAACCGCGGCCTCGAATACATGTTCGTGATGATGAATGCGGCGCGCTACGGCGTCGGGCTGCAGGGCATCGCGATTGCCGACCGGGCCTACCAAAAGGCGGTGGCCTATGCCCGAGACCGTGTGCAGTCCCGGCCCGTGGATGGCTCGGTGGCCGGCAGCGCGCCCATCATTCACCACCCCGATGTGCGCCGCATGCTGATGACCATGCGCGCGCTGACCGAGGGCTGCCGTGCGATGGCCTCGACGGCAGCGGCGGCCTTTGACGCCGCCCACCACCACGCCGACCCCGACGCGCGCCAGCAGAACCAGGCCTTCTACGAGTTCATGGTGCCACTGGTGAAGGGCTACAGCACCGAGATGAGCCTGGAGGTGACTTCGCTGGGCGTGCAGGTGCACGGCGGCATGGGCTTCATCGAGGAGACCGGCGCGGCCCAGTACTACCGCGACGCCAAGATCCTGACCATCTACGAGGGCACGACGGCCATCCAGGCCAATGACCTGGTCGGCCGCAAGACCCTGCGCGACGGTGGCGGCATGGCGCGCGCGCTGGCGCAGCAGATCGCGGCGACGGAAGCGAGCTTGCTCGCCGGCAGCGCCGCCGCCCAGGCCGTGGGCCAGCGCCTGCGTGCGGCGCGCGAGGCCTATCTGGCGGTGGTGGACTTCTTCACCGCGCAAGGCAAGGCCAACCCCAATGCGGTGTATGCGGGCTCGGTGCCCTACCTGATGTTGGCGGGCAACCTGGTGGCCGGCTGGCAGCTGGGCCGCGCGCTGCTGGCCGCTGAAAGCCACCGCGATAGCGACCCGGCCTTCATGGACGCGAAGCTGGCCACCGCGCGCTTCTACGCCGAACACATCCTGCCGCGCACGGCGGCATTGCGTGACGCCATCGTGGGCGGTGCCGAGAGTGCCGTGGCCCTGCCGCTCGACGCCTTCTGAACGCCGCCATGAGCCTGCCTGCCGTTCTCTCCCGCCTGCGCCTGCCGGTCATCGGCTCGCCGCTCTTCATCATCTCCAACCCGCAGCTCGTGATTGCGCAGTGCAAGGCGGGCATCGTGGGCTCCATGCCCGCGCTCAATGCGCGGCCGGCCGAGCAGCTCGACGACTGGCTGGCCGAGATCACCGAGACCCTGACCGCACACGACCGCGCCCACCCCGATCAACCGGCCGCGCCCTTTGCCATCAACCAGATCGTCCACAAGAGCAATGACCGCCTGGAGCGCGACCTGGCCGTGTGCGCCAAGTACAAGGTGCCGCTCATCATCACCAGCCTCGGCGCGCGCGAAGAACTGAACCAGGCCGTGCACGGCTGGGGTGGCCTCGTGCTGCACGACATCATCAACAACAGCTTCGCCCACAAGGCCATAGCCAAAGGCGCTGACGGCCTGATCGCCGTCGCTGCTGGTGCTGGAGGGCACGCGGGCGTGAAGAGCCCCTTCGCCTTGATCCAGGAGATCCGCGAGTGGTTCAGCGGGCCGCTGGCACTGTCGGGCAGCATCGCCACGGGCGATGCCATCCTGGCGGCGCAGGCCTGCGGGGCCGACCTCGCCTACATCGGCTCGGCCTTCATCGCGACCGATGAGGCACGCGCGACCGAGGCCTACAAGCAGGCCATCGTCGCGGGCACAAGTGACGACATCGTCTACAGCAACCTCTTCACCGGCGTGCACGGCAACTACCTGCGGGCGTCCATCGTCGCAGCGGGCCTGGACCCCGACCACCTGCCCGAGAGTGACCCCAGCAAGATGAACTTCGGCGGCAACGCTGCGGCCAAGGCCTGGAAGGACATCTGGGGCAGCGGGCAGGGCATCGGCGCCGTGAAAGGCGTGCTGCCCACGGCCGAGCTGGTGGCGCGGCTGGCGCTCGAGTACGCGGCGGCGCGGGCGCGCCCGCCGCTCAGCTGAAGCGCGCCGGCCCGGCGCGGCTGAGGCCGACCAACACCAGCAGCCCGGCCACCACGCGGCACTCGGGCCACGGCGAGGGGTGGCGCGCCATCCAGTAGGTTTGCGCGAGCACCAAGGGCGCCGCTGCGAGGCTGAGCCACAGCACGGGCCAGCTGAGGCGCGACTCCAGCGCCATCACCACCAGCCGCCAAGCGCCATTGGCCGCGAAGATCACGATCAAGGTGTCTCGCACCAAGCCCAGCGCCAGCGGCTGCCGGTACAGGTGGAAGACCATGGGCGGTGCCGCCGTGGAGAACATGCCGCCCAGCACGCCGCCCATCAGGCCCACGGCACCAAAGGTCCAGCGTGCTGACAGCCGCTCGCGTTGGCTGGTAGGCAGCAGTGACACCACCGCACTACTCGCAATGGTGAGCCCGAGCAGCAGGCGCAAGGTGCCGAGGGCCTGGTCGCTCAGCCAGTTCAACAGCCAGGCACCCAGCGCCACGCCGATGAGGCTGAAGCCCAGCAAGGGCGTGAGCGTGGCAGCCGCCACCTGCGGCCGTTGGTGGCGGAAGCGCATGAGCGCACTGGTCAGCGTCAGCACGCTGACCACATGCGTCAGCGTGGCGATGCTGGCGAGGTGGAACACGCCGGCCAGCCCGAGCAGCACAAGGCCAAAGGCAAAGCCCGTCAGGTTCTGCACATACCCGGCCAGCAGCACGCAGGCCAGGTAGCCGGCAAGTTCGGGCGTTGTCCCTTCAGCCTTGTGTAGCGTGCCTCGAA
>CALMQC010000506.1 GCA_937871895.1 uncultured Roseateles sp.
CGCGCAAGCCCTCGTCGCCGCTCACGGTCACGTCGCGCGAGACCAGGCCGAGCTGCTTGTCCATCACACCCATGGTGACGGCGATCGGGGCGATCTCGGCCTCGAAGCGCCCGGCCGCACGCGCCGCGCAGGCCTTTTGCTGGCTCTCGGCGCCAAAGCGGTCTTGCCGCTCACGCGGGATCGCATAGCGCTTGGCCACCATCTCAGCCGTCTGCAACATGGGCCAATAGGCCTCGGGCTTGGCGGCCAGCAGCGCCGGGTCGCGCGCCATGTGCGGGTTCATCTCGTTCTGCACGCAGGAGATGCTTTCCACCCCGCCCGCCACGTAGACCTCGCCCTCGCCGCTGAGGATGCGCTGCGCCGCCAGCACGATGGTCTGCAGCCCGCTGGAGCAGAACCGATTGACCGTCATGCCCGAGACGCTCACCGGCCAGCCGGCGCGCAACAGGCTCTGCCGGGCGATATTGCCGCCCGTCGCCCCTTCAGGGTGAGCGCAGCCCAGGATCACGTCCTCGACCTCCTCGGGCGCCACACCGGCGCGCTGCACGGCGGCGTTCAGCACATGCGCGCCGAGCGTAGCGCCATGGGTCATGTTGAAAGCGCCCTTCCAGCTCTTGGCGAAGGGTGTGCGGGCGGTGGACAGGATCAGTGCGTTGCTCATTGGAGTTCCTCAGTCTGAACACAGCCACAGAGACACGCAGCCACAGAGAAAACCTCTGAACTTGACGAATTCCTCTGTGTCTCTGTGCCTCTGTGGCTGTGTTTTTCCTGCCGGTGTTCAGGTAAAGCTCTTGCCTTCGGCAACAAGCCTCGACAGCATTGGCGCCGGTTGCCAGAAGGCACCGTCGTCCATCGGGTTGGCGGCAAAGCGCTTCATGGCCTGCACGACGTTGAAGAGGCCAACGGTGTCGGCGTAGCACATGGGGCCACCGCGCCAGAGCGGGAAGCCATAGCCGGTCAGGTAGACCATGTCCACGTCCGACGCACGCTGGGCGATGCCCTCCTCCAGCAGATGGGCCGCCTCGTTGACCAGGGCGAACACCAGGCGCTGGACGATCTCGTCGTCGGAAATCACCCGCGTCTTTGCGCCGATGGCGGCACGGTGCGTGGCCAGCATCTGCTCGACCACCGGCGAGGGCTTGGCGTCACGCTTGCCGGGTTGGTAGTCGTACCAGCCGGCGCCCGTCTTCTGGCCGAAGCGGCCCAGCTCACAGAGGCGATCGGCGCACTCGGAGTAACGCACGCCCGGCTTCTCGACACGCCGCCGCTTGCGGATGGCCCAGCCGATGTCGTTGCCGGCCAGGTCACCCACCCGGAACGGGCCCATCGCAAAGCCAAAGGCCTCGGCCGCCTTGTCCACCTGCTGCGGGCTGCAGCCTTCATCGAGCAAAAAGGTGCTTTGGCGCACGTACTGCTCCAGCATGCGGTTGCCAATGAAGCCGTCGCACACGCCCGAGACCACGGCCGTCTTCTTGATCTTCTTGGCCAGTTGCATCACGGTGGCCAGCACGTCCTTGGCCGTGGCCTGGCCACGCACCACCTCCAGCAGCTTCATCACATTGGCGGGGCTGAAGAAGTGCATGCCCAGCACGTCCTGCGGGCGCGCGGTGAAGCTGGCGATCTGGTTGAGGTCCAGCGTCGAGGTATTGCTGGCCAGGATGGCGCCGGGCTTGGCCACCGCATCGAGCTGGCGGAAGACGGCCTCCTTGACGCCGATCTCCTCGAACACGGCCTCGATGATCAGGTCGGCGTTCTTGAGCGCGTCATAGCTCAGCGTGGTGCTGAGCAGGGCCATGCGGGCGGCATATTTGTCGTCCTTGAGCTTGCCCTTCTTGACCTGTGCCTCGTAGTTCCTGCGGATGGTGGCCACGCCGCGATCCAGTGCCTCCTGCTGGGTCTCCAGCAGGGTCACGGGGATGCCCGCGTTCAGAAAGTTCATCGTGATGCCGCCGCCCATGGTGCCGGCCCCGATCACGCCCACGGTGCGGATCTCGCGCAGCGGCGTGTGCTCCGGCACGTCGGCAATATTGCTGGCCGCGCGCTCGCCGAAGAACGCATGGCGCAGGGCCTTGGACTCGGGCGTGAGCATCAGCGCGATGAAGGTCTCGCGCTCACGGCGCAGGCCGTCTTCAAACGGCAGGCTCAGGCTCCAGCTGACGGCATCAATGCAGCGCTGCGGGGCCGGATAGCGGGGCTGCGCCGCCGCCACGCTGTTGCGCACAAACTGGAAGTAGGCGTCGGCATTCGGGTGCGTGGCGGCCAGGTCGCGCACCTTGGGTAACGGGCGCACGGCCGCCTTCTCCTGCGCCAGCGCCACGGCAGCGCCCAGGGCGTCTTGCGGCACCAGGCGGTCGAACAGCTTCTGGCCTGGCGCCATGGCGAGCAACTCGCAGGGCACCTGCTCGCCACTCAGGATCATGTTCAGCGCAGGCTCCACGCCCAGGGCACGCGGCAGGCGCTGTGTGCCACCTGCGCCGGGCACCAGGCCCAGCTTTACTTCGGGTAGGGCCAGCGTGGCCTTGGCCTCGGCCACTCGGTAGTGACACCCCAGGGCCAGCTCCAGGCCCCCGCCCATGCAGACGTTGTGCAGCGCGGCCACTACCGGCTTGCTGCAGGCTTCCACCACGCGGATCAAGGTGTGCAGGCTGGGTTCGGCCAGGGCGCTCGGTTGCCCGAATTCCTTGATGTCCGCCCCGCCCGAGAAGGCCCGGCCGGCGCCCGTCAACACCACCGCTTGCACGGCTGGGTCGGCCTCGGCGCGCAGCACCCCTTCGACACAGGCCTTGCGGGTCGCCAACCCCAGGCCATTGACGGGCGGGTTGTCGAGCAGGATGACGGCGACGTTGCCGCGCACTTCGTATTGAGCAGTCATGGGGCAGTCCTGGGCGTCCTGAAAAAAGAACGATCGTTCGATTCATTCTAGGAGTGGGCTCAGGCGCGGTCTTGTCCCAGCCGTGACAGGCTGGGGCGCGAATTCGGCGCCGGGCCGGCGGGTCCGCAGCTAGAGTGCGGGGCATGCTGATTCCTGTCGTCTACCCCCCGCACGACGCCCCGCCAACACCGCCGCCGCCCGCTGACGAAGCACCGCGAAGCAGCGAGGGCGACGTCCCCCGGCTGCTCTACCTCGCCCGCGCGCTGTGGCTGTGCGCCTTCCCGGTGGGCGTGGTGGTGGCGGGCATGCTCTTCCTGGTGAGCGTGCCGCAGGCGCAGGAGGCCCTGCTGGCCCTGGATGCGCATTGGGGCCAGCCGCTGTCCTTGTTCCTCGCCTTCGGCCTGTGGCTGCTGCTAGCTTGGTACACCTGCCGCCTGCTGCTGGACCGGCGCTTCAAGGCCGACACCTTGGGCGAATGCGTGCACAAGCGCTTTGCCGAACAGCTGCGCCGCTGGTTGCCACGCGCGCTGATTCCGCTGGGCGGGCTGCCGGTGGCGGGCTTTTTCCTGACCGTGCATGGCGAACGCTGGGTGGGCGCGGTGCTGCTCTTGATCACGGCCGCCCTGCTGCTCTTTGCCATCAAACGGCGCGTGTGGTTGCAGCGGCTGCCTGCGCAGTCGTGGCTGTATCGCGCGCTAGCCCTGGAGACGCGCGCGCAGGCCGTGGCCGACCTGGCGCGTGAAGACCGGCTGACCAATCTCTCGCGTGGCCTGTTGACGCTGACCCTGGGGCTGCAGTGGGTGCTGTTCAGCGCCCTGCTGTGGTGGCCCGAAGGCACCGCGCGGGCCCTGGGCGCACCGGCCCTCGTGCTGTTTGCGCTGGGCAGTTGGGTGGTGTTTGGCGCCGTCGTGCTGACCTACCTGCCCAAGGTCTATCTGCGCGTGCCGCTGACGCCCCTGCCCCTGGTGCTCTTCGTGCTGTTCGCGCCGCTGAACGACAACCACATCGTGGGTCGCGCGGGCCCAGGCACCATCGCCGGCAATGCGCCGCGCCTGGGTTTGGACGTGTGGCTGCAGCAGTGGCTGGCCGGGCCCGGTGCCGACGGCAACCGTTGTCGTGTCGCCGGCGGCATTCGTGCTCA
>CALMQC010000507.1 GCA_937871895.1 uncultured Roseateles sp.
GTCCTCGTAGAAGCCGACCAAGTTGGCCGAGTTGCTCACACCGAGCAGCGGCGCTTGCGGGCCGGTACTGGTGTTGTCGAACTTGAGGCCTGTCTTCACGTAGGTGTAGTTGCCCGACACCCCAAAGCCGCTGTTGCCGAACATGTGCTGCGCATTCAGCTCCAGGCCCTTGATGTTGTCACCGGCTTGGTTGGTGGGTGTGGTCACCTGAAACACCAAGGCTGGGTCACCGGCGAGGCCGGAGATCGTGCCCTGCTTTTCACCCGTCGCGTTCGTGCCGGTGTAGTTCACGCCCGGCTGGTTGGCAAAGTTGGTGAAGATGTAGTTCCGGATGCACAGCGGTTGGGTATTGCCACCGCAAGCGGCCAAAGCCGTCTTGTAGTAGCCGCCACCGATTGGCGTCGTCAGACCCGGGAAGGTCATGTTCACGATCTGCGTCCCGATGAAGTTGCTGACCTTCTTGTAGAAGAGGCCGGCAGCGACATAGCTCGACTTGGTGTAGTAGTACTCCAGCGAGAGATCGAGGTTCTTGGACAGCAGTGGTTTCAGGGCGGGGTTGCCGGTGGAGCCAGAGCCGCCGCCGGCATTGGCGTTGCCATTGAGGCTCACGCCACCGAGCAAGGTGTCGAAGCCAGGGCGCCCCAGGTTCTCACCAAAGCTGGCCCGCAACTTCAGGTTCGGCGCGATGTCGGCATCAAAGTCGATGTTGGGCAGCACATAGGAGTATTTGCCCTGACCGGAGCCGAAGGTCGCGGTGCCGGCAGCCAGCGCGATTTCGTTGGAGGAGCCCCAAGAACTCGACACGCGCGGCACCACTTGCGACTGCGCATTCACCTTGGTCGATTCGTAGCGCAGCCCGAGCGACACGTTCATCGGAATTTCGGTGTCGAAGGCGTGATCCCACTGTGCATAGGCGGCGGTGGACTTCTCGACCGTGCGCCAATCGTTGCCCGCAGAGAAATCGGTCGTCTGGAAGTACGCCTCGGCTTCAGCCTGGCTCATCGGCGCGAAGCCGTTGGTCGGCGTGCCCTTGGCCATCGCGACCTTGATCGCCTGCGCGCGCAGGTTGTCGAAGTCGGCGTAGTAGAAGCTGGAGTACAGCCGTGAATCCGCATGGCCCGGGATCTGGCTGTAGAGGCCGCCAAGGCTGGTCGACTTCACGGCGACATTGGTGTAGTCGCCTTGCAAGCCGACGCCGCTCCAGTCATCGTGCTGGTGATTGCGGTTGGCGCGCCGGTCGTTCACCTTGGTGAAGCCCAGGCCCGCCAGCAGCTTGTTCTCCGAGTCAAGCTTGTAAGTGGCCTTGGCTTGCCATTGGTCCACCGCCTGGTTCGAGTAGTTGTTGGTGAATTGCGAGCCCGTCAATTGCAGGCGAGACGCCATGAATTGCGTGGTCGGCAATGCCAGGATCGGCAGCTTTTGGTCGTAGTACGCCACGGCCTGCCCTTGGGAGAACATGCCCAAGTCCATCACCGAGTAGGTGCCGAACGGGCTGTCCGGTGCCGTGCGGGCGGTGGAATGGTGTCCGTCAAGCTCGAACTTCAGGGCGTCGCTGTACTTCCACTCCAGGTTGACGCCGGTGGAGCCGTTCTTGGCCTTCTGAGCGTATTTGCCGGTGTTGACGGCCAGGTCGTGGTCGTTGTTGGGGTACTCGGCGGTCTGGACCAGTGGCGAAGCGACCGGCCCGCCCGTGGTGAAGGTCGTCGGGCCGAACGAGAAGTTGAACCAGCTCGACATCTCGGCCTCTTTGGCCTTGACCGTGTTGGTGGACGCGGTGTGGTCTAGCGTGAACTTCACGTCCTTGGACGGTGCGAACTGCAGCACGGCCTGCGTGTTCAGGCGCTCGCGTTGCAGGCCGGTGGTGACGTAGCGCAGGTCCACCGACGTCGAGTACAGGCCCTTGGGACGGTTGGTGATCAGGTTGGCCGGGCTGTTCGGCACGGCGCCCCAATCGCCGTTCTCGGCTGATTGGGTGGCGGCATTGAAGGTCCGCCAGCCGTTTTGCGTGTAGGCCTTGTTCGAGCCCGAGTCGCGCTTGGAGTAGCTGGCGCTCAGCGCGATGCCGATGGTGCGATCTGCAAACGTGTCGCTGTAGATGCCCGAGATTTCGGGTGTCGCGCTGCTGCCCTTGAACTCGGCGGGCAAGCGATTGTTCGAGGCGTCGTAGTTGGCCTTCACGCCAATGCTTGCCACTCGCTCTTTGCTGTCAAGCGGACGTGCCGTCTTGACGTTGATCGTCGCGCCGATGCCGCCCGTGGGGGACGAGGCGCGCGAAGTCTTGAACACCTCCAGGGCCGAGACCGAGTCTGAGGCCAGATTCGCGAAGTCGAAGGCACGCGAGCCGCTCGCGCCGGCGTTCAACTGGTTGATCGGGGCGACCGGCATTTGCCGGCCATTGAGCAGTACCAGGTTGAAGTCAGGGCCGACGCCACGCACCGTGACGCGGTTGCCTTCGCCGGAGGCATTGCGGTCGATGGATACGCCGGCGATGCGCTGCATCGATTCGGCGAGGTTGGTGTCAGGGAACTTGCCGATGTCCTCGGCCACGATGCCATCGACCAGACCTGTCGCGGTCCGCTTCAGGTTCAGTGTGGTGTCCAGGGACTTGCGGATGCCGGTCACGACGACGGTGTCGAGCGACTGGGTCGCGTCCTGCGCCTGGGCGGCCAGGGCGCTGCACAGCGCGACCGACGCCAGCGCGACCGGCTTGATACGGCCGGCGACCTGCGTTGGGGTTCTTTCCAGTTTCATGCGTCTCCTCTCAATCGGTGTTACGGGTGGAAACCCGAGTTGGTCTCGCCGCCGTCGGCGGCAAGGCGCAATGCACGCGAACAGCGCCTGAAATGCGCGCTGAGCCTTTGGTTCTGGCATAGCTCCAGAGCCAAAATGCATACATCCGAAGTCAATCTAGATGAAGGTGCAAGGGGCTCGATGGGGGTTTCCACCGGCAAAACAACGAATTGTGGGTAGCGCTATCCCAGTGGAAACCCTTGGTAATCGTTGTCGTCTCCGCGAGACATATCTCAAACGATCTTGCTGGCGCAAAAGTGATCTGGATAGCGTTATCCGTAGAAATTTGCGCAACCGTACTAAACAGCGCGTCCCGCAGCTGTTTTGATTCGCCTGGCTCGACGTCGCAGCAATTGCGGCATACCTCGGCGCAAAACAAAAGCGGGCTTGACGACGTCAAGCC
>CALMQC010000508.1 GCA_937871895.1 uncultured Roseateles sp.
GACGTATCAAACAGGGAAGGAACAAGGCCAAAGCAAGCGGGATCAGGATGAGAAAAAAGTGCATGTCGGTCTCCGAACTCCACCGTGACGAGGTCGCCTCACTCGGGGCCCTATCGAACCTAGTCTGCGGCGGCCTGAATATCTGACTGAGCCTACGCTGAAGGCTGGGGTGAAGCAACATTCCTAGAACCGTGGTCGGCTGCTTGGCCCCAAACCTCCACCGGCGCAATTGGACACAGGCCGGTGCGCGAACGAGCAATGCTGTTCACCTGTAACGACGCCATGTGTGTGCTGCACGTATTGAGGTTCGTACCAACCTGACCTGGCGGGGCACATTCCCGGCGAGCCTCAACTCGTTCCTCGACGGCATCTCACAAGGCGCGCAACTCAAAATCAACGAACTCGCTGTTGCGAACTCGATTCTCGACGTGCCGCGCGATCACAGGCCCGAAGAGCAGCATGGAGTGGCGGTACAGCATCTCACCCAGTGACACGCTGGACTGAAAAGCGTGCAGAAGCAAGCTCACGACGCGGCCCTGAGGCGACCACTCGATGAAGGCCAAGTCGCTTGCAAACCACTCGGCCGTCCTCTGTCCATGCACCACCTGCTGCTTGAACAGCCCGTTCAGCTTGCCCGCGAACTCTGGCTTGTAGACCTTCACTGTGTTGCCTCGGCTCTTGCACAAGGCGACGTAAACAGCCGCCACTGGGTCTGCATCAGCATCGGGCACATAGCTTCGCATGAACGAGGCGGGGGTTTCTAGAGGCTTGTCGGTGTCCATGCGCCTGGAGAACGCAAGCATGTCGACGTTCATGCTGTCGAATCGGTATCCGGCCTGCACCAGTGCAGGTGTCAGACTATCTTTCTTGCCTTCGTCGAGCATCACGTAGAACGCATCCAACAGCACCTTGTCCGGGACGGCTTCGTAGCGCTTCTTGCGGTTCTCCGCCGCCTTTTCAGCGATCCAGTCGAGAAATGCGTAGGCCGGGCTGGCCGACAGCAAGGCCGCGGGCAATGCCGCCAGTTTCAACAGGCTTCGGCGTGGTGCGACGCGCTTGGTTCGATTCATATGGGTAGCCTCCTTCTGGTTGGGTTGTTGGTTCACCGATCAAAGAACATGACGACGGCCTGTCCGCCGTCGTTGGCGGCAACCGCAAGGCGCCCGTCTGGCATCCGCAGAAGGCCTGCGCAGTTGGCGCTGTTGGTGCCTGCAATCAGTCGGCGCCCTTGATGGCCGACGCTCGCGTCGGGCAATCCGTTCGCGGTGATGTCCACCAGCGACACCGACTGACCCAACAAGAGGCTCTTCATCACATGACCGCAGCCGATGTAGCCCCCTCGTCCGTTGGGTATCCACCAGGCAGTAGCCTCGGTGTTGCTATAGCCCCAATCCCAGCGCAAAAAGCCTCCGGTACCAAAGGTCGTCTTGAGTTGCCCCGTCTGTAGATCGATCGCCGCAACTTCACTGTCGTTGGTGGTGAAGTCCTCGCTCGCAACCGAGGCTCCTGTGGCCACACTCACGATCACACGGTCGTCCTCGATCAGCAGGGTCCCTGTCTTGCCGGTGCCGACGCTCAGGCTGGGAAAGCGCTGCACGCCCGCAGTCCCGAAGCTGCTCACCGGCAAGCCTTTGCTGTTCAGCTTCAGGAGTGCCGGCTGGAAGGCAAACGGGATGGACACTGCCCCTGAAATCAAGATGTCGCCGTTGCGGGCGACGACCAGCGAATCGACCCAGAAGCTGTCCGCGTTGGGATTGGTCGCCAGACCATTGGTGCCGAACTGACCGTCCCAAGCACCATCACCCGTGAAGCGACGCAAGAGCATCTGGCCAGGGATGCTGACAGCTACCAGTACGCCGTCGGCTTTGTCGCGTTGCACGGTGATGTTGGTCACCGTGACCAGCCCAAACACTGGAAAGCTAAGTACCCCTCGATCCGCAAAGCTGGCGTCGACCCCACATGACGCTTCGTCGAGCCGCGCCACGTACACCCTGCCGGGACCCATGAAGGCCGCATAGAAGCGCCCCCCTTGAACCGTGGTGAGCGCCGTGGGGCCTTGGCGCCGTTCGAACCTCGTGGAGAGCTCGGACAGAAAGCGTTGCCCATCGGCACCACAGGGGTTCGAGCCCCCGATCTTGCGAAGGAACGGCTGACCATACAGCCCCCCTTCCGCTCCCAAGGCCCACACACCACCATCGCTGGACTGCGTGATGCCGGCCAGGGCAATGCCATCAAAGCCGCCGCCTTGCCAGCGGACGGTGTTGCTCGGGGTGACGGAGGTTTCGCGGGTGTCCGCCGGCGGAGTCGTTGTGGCGGCGCTTGGAGCGCCCTGCTGCCCTCCTCCACCACCGCCGCCGCCACAGGCCGACAGGCCCAAGACCGTTGCAAGGCCGAGGCAGGCCAAAGCGAGCCCACCTAGGCTGCGCTTGTGCGTGTTCTTCATCATGAATCTTCCCTTGACTGCACTGCGCCGAGCCAAGCTCTAGGCTCTGGATGTGCGAATTAGTGTGTGTACGAATGAGTGTACGAACGGGACAGTGCGCGAGTGGCTGCAGGTGTCCAGTTCAAGTTTGGGAGGCGAGTGCGACAGCTCAGGCTGGCTGCCGGCCTGACGCAGGAGGATCTCGCGCACACCTGTGGCCTGTTTCGGACCTACATGAGTCGCATCGAAACGGGCCAGGCGAACCCAACGCTGACCATGATTTACGCGATCGCCACCAGCCTGAAAGTCCCCGTGGCTTACCTCTTCGAGGCAGACACTGTCGCCAAGCCTCAAGGCCGACGAACGTCGTCGGATTGACAGGTCCGTTCATCGCGCACCTCGACGTGCCACTAGCGCTGGCCGAGTCAGCGTCGCCAATCTGGACGGCACCACCTGTGCTGCAGGATCGAGCTTGGGATTGCCGAAGACTGGCTTGCTAGCCGCAGCTCTCAGTCGCTCCAGCAACGCCAGCACTTGCCAGACCAGTGCGCCGTCTGCCCAGGTGCGGATTTGGCGCATGGGCGTCAGACTCAGCACGAGATCGTCGCCG
>CALMQC010000509.1 GCA_937871895.1 uncultured Roseateles sp.
CCCCGCCGTCCGTGTCCCGCGCCCGTCAGGGCCAGCGGCTTATTTCTTGGCGGCGAGCTGGGCTTCCAGCTCCTTGCAAGAGGGCGAGCAGACGGGCTGCGACTTGCCAAGCAGCTTCTTGGACTTGAGCATGGCCCGGGGACGGTGCTTGCCACACAGGAAGCACGACATCGTGGCAGCGCCGAAGGAAGAGGTGGCAGCGAAGGGCGAACCCGGTGCTTTGGAGCGGTAACGCAGACCATCCGCTTCGATGGTGGTCTTGGTGGTTTCTTTGGCCACGCTGGTCCTGTCGAAGAGTTGTGGGGGAGGGCGGCAGGGGCAGTGCCGCGAGCACGGTATTTTCCCACGATGTGGCAGGTCCCCCGCCCTAGGGCTTTCAGCGACCCTGAAATCCGGGTGTTCGCTGGGCTTTCCAGGCGTCGGCGCCCTCGGCGAGATCCTCGGATTGCAGCGACTGTGCAATGTCTGCGGCCAACTGCTGGCTGTCGAGTCGATGCCGGGCCAGGGCGTTGAGGTGCTGTTTCATGGGCAGCAGGGCAAGGGGCGCGAAGCCGGCCAGACGTTCGCTCAGGGCCTCGCAGAGGATGGCGGGCGCGTCGCTCAGCTCGGTGAGGAAGCCGCAAGCCAGCATCTCGGCGGCCGAGAAGGGCTCAGCCGCCAGCAGCAGGCGCTTGGCCGCCTGCAAACCTAGACGCTGCACGCAGCGCTGCATGGCGCCGCCGTAGTAGTGCAGGCCCAGGCGCACGGCGGGGACGAACATCTCACAGGCCGGGCTGCCGATGCGGAAGTCGCAGGCCAGGGCCAGGTCGGTACCGCCGCCGTAGACACCGCCCTCCAGGCAGCAGACGGTGATCTGGCGCAGGTTCTCCAGCCGGTCCGCCACCGCCTCAAACCGGGCGCCGGGGTCGTTCTGGCCCGACAGCTCGCGCAGGTCGAAACCGGCGCAGAAGCTGCGGCCCACGGCCCGCAGCACCAGCACGCGGATCGATGCCGCCTGCTCGACCGCCTCGAGATGCGCCTCCAGCACCGCCAGGTCAGCCAGGCTGAGCCGGTTGGCGGCCTCCGGGCGGTGCAGGGTGAGCCGAGCGATGGAGCCGGTCAAGTCGAGCTGAGGCGGCAGGCTGGGAAGGGCAGCGGGCGACGACATCCGTCAGGGCGCTCAGCGGGGCTTGCGGCGGATGGTGCGGCCAGCACGCTCGTAGGCCTGGTTGATCTGGGCGTAGGCGGCTTCGCGCTCACGCTGGATCAGGTCCTTCAGGCTGCCGCTGAGGCCCTGGCGCAGGCTGGCATCCTGGTGCAGCAGGATTTCGGCAACCAAGCCCCAGTCGATCTCCAGGTCAGCCACCCAGAGCGGTGCGTCGGGCGGCACGGTGGCAAGCATGGCGGCCTGGGCCAGTGGGGCGTCATCGGCCTCGACCAGGCCGACCTGGTTCGGCCAGCGGCCGAGCAAGGGCGACTCCAGGCGCTGCGGTGGCCAAATGGCAAACAGCCAGGCCGCCGTGCGGTTTTCAACCAAGGGGCCCTCGGCGGTCTGGACGACCTCGGCCGAGACCTCGGCGATCTTGCGCAGCCGGCCGGTCCAGGCGCGGGGTTGCCAGCGAGCCAGCAGGCGCGGGTCGCTGGCAGCCCTCAGGGCCGGCGGGCGGGCTTGCTCGGCAGCGCGGGTCAGGCTCTGCTGGATCTCGGCCCAGGCGGGCTCGGCGGGCGGTGGGCTGGCCGGTAGCTCCACATCCTCGACATCCTGCATGGCATAGCCCCGATCACGCAGGCGCTGCAGGCGTTCGGCGCTGAGCGAAGGTGTCAGGCTGGCCAGGCCGGTCACGAGGGGCGCCTCGCCTAGCGACTTCACTGGCGCACGCCAGCCGTCGAGAAATCGCGTCGGATCGGCTTGGGGCTCGGAGTCGCGCATTCGTCAATTGTGCGGCGTAAGCTCGCTTTTTTCCGCTTCAAAGTCGATGCGCCATGGCTCTCTCACGCCGCACCCTTGCTCTCCGCGTTGTCGCTTCACTGGGGGCCTTGCTGGTCTCCGGCTGTTCGCAGCTTGCGCCTGCCGAGGTCGTTGCCCCTAGCAAGCCCAAGCTGATGGTGCTGTTGGTGGTGGACGGCCTGCCCATGCGTCAGATCACCCAGGTCCGCGATCAACTCGCGCCGGACGGCTTTGCGCGCTTCCTGGACCGCGGGCAGTGGTTCTCTGAGGCGCACTATGGCCACGGGCACACCGTCACGGCGGCGGGCCATGCGGTGATGCTGACCGGCGCCTACCCGCAACGCACCGGGATCATCAGCAATGAGTGGCGCGACCCCAAGACCGGCGAGCAGGTCTATTGCACGCAAGACCCGGCGTACACCTACATCGATAGCCCGACGCCACGGCTGGCCGGTACCAGCCCGCGCAATCTCAAGGTCGAGACCCTGGGCGACGTGCTGCGCCGCCTCGACCCCGAGGCCAAGGTGATCGGCATCTCCGGCAAGGATCGTGGCGCCATCCTGCCCGCCGGCCACAAGGGCACGGCCTATATGTACATGGCCGAAACCGGGCGCTTCGCGTCCAGCACCTACTACATGGCCCAGCACCCGGCCTGGGTCAACGCTTTCAATGCCGGCAAGCCGGCCGATGCCTTCTTCAAGAAGACCTGGGCGCCGTTACTGCCGGAGGCGGCCTACGCGCGTTCGGTGCCCGATGGCCAAACCTGGCAGGTCGCCACGGGCAACGGCAACCGGCTGCCGGCCGTCGTGGGCGACCAGATGGACGCACCGGGCCCGCGCTTCTACGGCAACCTGTTGGCCAGCCCCTTTGGCGACGAGCTGACCTTGGCCTTTGCCCGCGCCGCTATTGAAGCCGAGCGCCTGGGCCAGCGTGGCCACACCGACATCCTCTCCGTCAGTCTCTCCAGCCATGACTACGTCAACCACGCGATGGGCCCTGAGTCGCGCCTGTCGCAGGACCACCTGCTGCACCTGGACCGCCATCTGCAGCGCTTTTTTGAGTACCTCGACCGCACCATCGGCCGCGACGCCTATGTGATGGCGCTGACCGCAGATCATGGCTTCGCGGACACGCCGGAATGGGCCCAGAGCCAAGGCCGCCAGGCCGGGCGGCTGGCGGCGGGGCCTGCGCTGGCCAGCATCAACGCGGCGCTCCAGCAGCGCTTTGGCGTGCCCAAGCTGGCGCGCGATTTCTCGGCCGCCGGCCTGCTGCTGGACGATGCGACCATCGCCGCTCGTGGCTTGCCGCGTGCCGACATCGAGCGCCTGGCCAAGGAGGAGTTGCTGAAGCTGCCAGGCGTGCTAGCGGTGTTTGATGAGCAACAGATGCGCTCTGGTGACGCGGACAAGACCCCCTATCTTGCGGCGATGCGCAAGAGCTGGGATCCTGAGCGCGCGCCAGGCTTGCAGTACGTGATGCAAGCAGGCTGGTTCCTCAGCTCTCGTCCTGGCGGCAGCACCCATGGCTCGCCACATGCGTACGACACCCATGTGCCTCTGCTGTTCTGGGGCCGTGGCATCAGTGCGGAGGGGGCGCGCCCCGAGCGTGTCGAAATTGCGGACCTCGCGCCGACGCTGGCTGGCCTGCTGGCACTGCCGGCACCCGCTCAGGCCCAGGGGCGCAATTTGCAGCTTCGATAGCCCGCGCCGGGCCGCGAGCGGCCGTTCAGGCCGTGCCTTCGTTCGGTGCCGGGGCGGCCGCCGACATGCGCGCCATCCAGGCCTTGCGGACCAGGTGCGGCACCAGCAGATGCAGTGGCATGCGGATCAGGTGTGATCGCAGATAGAGCGCACGGCGCGCACAGCGGGACAGCCAGGTGTCGCAGTCCGGGTGCTGAGGCCGCAGCGCCAGGGCCAGCAGTCCCTGCATGAGCTGACGGCGCGGCCAGGGTGGCTCGAAAGCCTTCAAGGGCGCGGCCTGGTCAGCGGGTGGCTCGATGCCGAGCAATCGCTGGCGCTGCGTCAGCAGCACGCTCAGGGGTTCGCCCAGGGACAGCTCTTCGGCCCTGGCAATGAGCGTTGGCCAGAAGGCCGGGTCCTTGCCGAAGTCCTGCAGCAGTTCGTGCAGGTCAAGCAGGTCGCGCATGCCGTGGTCCAACTCGCCCTCCTGGTAGAGGTGGACGGCGCTGTGCAGCACCATGTCCTCGGGAGCCAGCACATGAAAGCCACTGTCGCCCAAGGGCCGCGCACGGGCCAGCAGCGCGTGGCCATCCACCTTGAAGCGGGACGTGGGCGGGCTGATGGTGTGGTGCAGGTCCAGCACCGTGCCGCGCTGCACATGCTCCAGCGGCGGGATCTCGTGCATCCATTGCCGGTAGTAGCGCTGGTTGTAGGCGTCGCGCTCCTGGCTGATCCAGCCGCCGCCCAGCAAGGCGCTCTCCGCCTGTTCCAGCGAGCCTTCGGCGACCATCAGGTCGATGTCGGAGAACACCCGTCCGCGCGCTGCCGGCAAGTCCGCCGCGAGATAGGCCGCTCCCTTGAGCAACACGATCGGGCCTGGCACGCCTTGCATCGAACGGCGCATCTGGTCCAGCTCGAACAGCACATCCAGCCGATGCCGATGCACGACGCGCAATGCGCCTTGCAGAAAGCCGCGCTGCGGCGATGGCACGGCGTCCAGCCCCCCCGGCATCTCACTGAGCTTGAGAGCCAAGCGAGCCATGAGACGGCCGCGGCGCGCCTGGCCCATGACGGTTTCCCAGGCCCGGCCTTGCCAATCAGGCCGCTGCTCGGGCTGGGCCCAGAACGGGGTCAGAAGATCAGCCACCGGTGATCTCTCCCGCCCGGCCAGTGGCGATAGCGTCAAAGACGGCGATGGCGTCGTCCAACTGGCTGTAGCTGAACTCGAAACACTCGCAGCCCTCGACCAGTCGCCCCAGCGCTTCAAAGCCGACCCGGCCGAGCAGGGTGTAGTTGAAAGCATTGGTGGCCAGGGTCATCAGGGTCTGAGCCCGGCCAACAGGGCGCAAGCAAGCCGGGGCCTTGGCCATGTAGCGCGGCACGACCACCCAACGTGGCTGGGCAGGTTCCAGCATGCGCGCCACATGTTCGCGTGGAGCTCTGATATGTGTGACCGAGCCCTTGGTGGTCCCATGGGTCGTGGGAGTGAACACGGCATCCGGTGCGAACGCGCGAATGATCTCGATAGAGGCGTTCTTGAGGCTGATCGGCCGTGCCGCTGGCGAGATCCGGCCATCCTGCAGCGACACCAAGGCCACCTCGTCGGACAGCAGTCGCCAGCCCCGATGCACCAGGGCCGCGCACAGCGTGCTCTTGCCTGACCCGGGTGGCGCGGGCAGCACTGCCGCCACCCCGTCGCGCTCGATGACAGCGGCGTGCAGCATCAAGTAATGGTGGGCGCGAGTGGACACGCACCAATTCATCGCCCATTCCAACTGCGGGTAAGCGTGCCCCAAGGGCAGGGGCTCAAATGGGTAGAAGCCGTCGGTGCTGAAGCGCACCTGGGGACGCCACCAGCGATGCAAGCCGGCGCCCGGCTCCATCTTCAAGGAAAAGTCGGCAAATGAGTCGGCGGGTGCGAGCGGGTAGTCCGCATACATCAGGCGCAGGCCGTTGGCGATCAAATCCAGTTGCGACTGGATCCGGTAGCGGAACGCACCGCAATGGATGACGAGATCGCCGGAACGCAGCTGTTGGGCCAGCGCCTGCTGACCAAGGGACGCGACGGTGTTCACAGCGCCGATTCCACCAGACCCAGCGAGTCCAGAAAGCGCAAGGCGTCGTGAATTTGTGTCTGCAGCGTGGGGCGGTGCGGATTCCCGAGATCCTCGAACACCTGCTGTTCGATATCTTCGTCTGTCTGGCAGCCGCTCTCCAGCGCCATCAAGGTGCCGGCGAGCACCGGGTCTGCGACCAAGGTCTGAGACGATCCCTCGTCAAAGACGCACCAGGCTCCGTCAAAGTGGAGCCAATGGAGCGAAGTTTGCCGGCTGAGGCGCCACTGCATCACACGAAGCGGCCCTGACGGGCGGTCGGGGTGCCCAGCGCCGGCTTAGGTCGTCTGCGTGGAAATGCGCTGGAACAGCGCCAGCGCACTGGCGCGCTTTTTCGTGTCATTCCAGTACGCCTGCACCTGAGCGGCGCTGTACGGGAAGCACTTGATATTCGTCGGCGGGTCCGAATAGAAATTCGTGCCATTCAGATAGGCGCAGATGTACCCCGCTTCCGTTGTGCCGGAATAGTTCTTCAACATGTCCAACAAAGTCTTGTTGGAGTAGGTCGAATTGCAGTACGGAAAGAGTGCGCTCACCTTGGTTGAGGTCGAGCAATTCCAGGGCTTGTTGAGTACGCCGTTGGTCGTCGCCGACCAATAGCTGATCGCCTTGCCGCCGGCCGGAATCTTGGTGATATTGGACGCAAACGAGTGGGCTGCAGACTGCACGCCGGAGACCGTGCAATTCGTTTCCTTGGCACCGGCCACGCTGCTGGGGCAGGTCAGGACCGTGGAGCCGGACGGGAACGTGGCCAGCGCGCCGATGGGCTGCAATGCCGCCACGGTGGCGCCCGTTGAAGCAGCGCCCTTCAGCAGCAGGCGACGACGGTTCAGGTCCTTCACAGTCGATGCCGCAGGAATGGCCTCGAAGGGCTGACCTGGTGCAGAGCTATCGGAACTGGTTTCTGGATTGTTCATGGATTCCGCCTCGCCTCGCTGAGAGGCCAATGCAACTCGCGCCATCAAAGCAAGGCGTCTTTTCTGGGATGCATGGACAACTCCAGGCGGGACGCGTACCCAGTCAGTGACAGACATTGCCACAGGCCCATAGGCCCAGGACTGACTTTGATGGCACGCCTATTTGAACTCAACTTTGTGACGAACGTCGTTC
>CALMQC010000510.1 GCA_937871895.1 uncultured Roseateles sp.
GTCTATCAGGTCAGCGGCGAATACGCGATGCTCAAGGCGGCCGTGCAGAACGGCTGGCTCAACGAGGAGGCCTGCGTGCTGGAAGCGCTGCTGGCCTTCAAGCGAGCGGGCGCCGACGGCATCCTGACCTACTTCGCGCTCGACGCGGCTCGCCTGCTGCAGCGCTGATGCGGATCTTTCATCTCGACGGCGAGCGCTTCACAGAGCTGCAGGAGCTGCCCGAGGCGCTGCCCGCCAGCGGCTTCCTGTGGGTGGGCTTTGGCCGGCGCGAGTTCGAGGTCAACGACGCTCAGACCCAGGCAGCACTGCAACGCTGGGGCTGTGGCGGCATCGTGGACCTGCATGTCTCGGACCTGCTGAACAACCAGCTGCCCTCGCACTTTGACTACACGTCGTGGTACGACCTGCTGGTGTTCCGCCGCCTGGCTGCGGCACCGGGCAGCGCAGACCTGTTCGTGGACGACGAGCACGGCACCCTGGCCTCGGCGCAGAAGGCCATGCGCGCGATCGACACCAGCCCCGTGGGCTTTGCAGTGTTTGACCGCGTGCTGCTGACCGTGCATCCGGCCGACTGCCTGGTGCGCGACTTCTTTGCCAGCAAGCTGCTGCGCCAGACGGATGCTCGCGTGGAAGCGCGCGGCGCCAACGCGCGCCTGCCCTCCAGCCCGGCCGACCTGATGCTGCGCATGGTCAACCACATGGTGGACAGCTACCTGGAGCTGCGCCGCCTGCTGACGCGCCAGCTCACCACGCTGCAGCGCGCCCTGCTCGACCCGCACAGCCAGTTCGATGACTGGCCGCTGCTGCTGGAAAGCCGCGACCTGCTGCACCGGCTGGAGGACGTCTGCGAGGACCAGCGAAGCGCCGTGCAGGAATGGATCGACGCCCTGGGCGACTGGCCCGACGACGGCGACGCCGAAGCCATCCGTGAGCGTGAGCTGCTGCGCGTGCGCTCCCGCGATGTGCTGGAGCATGTGGAGCGCGTGCTGACCCACGTGCGGCGACTGGAGTCGTCGGCCGAGTCGGCGGTGCAGATGCATTTCTCGGCGCTCGGGCACCGCACGAACAACATCATGCGCACGCTGACGGTGCTGACAGCCATCTTCATGCCGCTGAACCTGATCACCGGCTTCTTCGGCATGAACTTCGATGCACTGCCGCTGATCCACTCGGCGCGCGGCTTCTGGATTGCGGCCGGCATCATGCTGATGCTGGGTGGCGGCTTTGCCGCCTACTTCTGGCGCAAGCGCTACCTCAGCGGTCAGTGATCAGGGCCGCTCGTAGGGGTCGGCAAGTCCAAGCGCCGTGAGGATCTCGCTCTCGCGTGCCTCCATGCACGCAGCCTCGTCATCGGCCTCATGGTCGTAGCCCTGCGCGTGCAGGGTGCCATGCACCAACATGTGGGCGTAGTGGGCTGCAATGTCGATGCCGGCCTCGCGCGCCTCGCGCTCGACGACCTCGGCACAGATGACCAGGTCTGCCTGCACCACGGGCTCGTGGGCGTAGTCAAAGGTCAGCACATTGGTCGCGTAGTCCTTGCTGCGGAAGTCGCGGTTCAGGGCCTGGCCTTCTTCGGTATCGACGATGCGCACGGTGATCTCGCCGGGCAGCTCCAGCGCCGCGCGGATCCAGCGTTGCACCCTGTGGCGCGGCAGCAGGTCGCGATGCCGAGGGTCGGCGAACTGCAGTGAGAGGCTGAGTTCAGGCTTCATGCTTGCTTGGCCTCGGGCTTCGCTGCCCGCTTGGCGCGTGCCTCGTAAGCCTCAACGATGCGCGCCACCAGCGGGTGGCGCACCACGTCGGCACTGGTGAAGCGGGTCATGGCAATGCCCTTGACACGGGCCAGCACCTGTTCAGCCTCCACCAGACCCGAGGTCATGCCGCGCGGCAGGTCGATCTGGCTGGTGTCGCCGGTCACCACGCAGCGGCTGCCAAATCCGATGCGGGTCAAGAACATCTTCATCTGCTCGGGCGTGGTGTTCTGTGCCTCGTCGAGGATGACGAAGGCATGGTTGAGCGTACGCCCGCGCATGAAGGCCAGCGGTGCAACCTCAAGCTGGCCCTTCTCGAAGGCCTTGGTCACGCGATCGAAGCCCATCAGGTCGTAGAGCGCGTCGTAGAGCGGGCGCAGATAGGGGTCGACCTTCTGCGTCAGGTCGCCGGGCAGGAAGCCGAGCCGCTCGCCGGCCTCAACGGCGGGCCGCGTCAGCACGATGCGCTGCACGCTGGAGCGCTCGAGCGCATCCACCGCACAGGCCACGGCCAGGAAGGTCTTGCCCGTACCGGCGGGCCCGAGGCCGAAGGTGATGTCATGGGCGAGGATCTGCTGCAGGTATTGCAGTTGGCGGGGCGTGCGAGCCGACAGATCAGCGCGCCGTGTCCGCAACACCAGTGGGCCTTCGCCGCCTTCAGGTCGGCGGCTGCGCGCGTCAGAGGCGTCTGCACCGGCTTCCACCAGTGCCAGCTCGAAGGTCTCTGCCGCGAGCGGGCGACGCGAGCGCTCATACAGCGCCTCCAGCAAGCTGCGCGCGCGCTCGGCTGCGGCCTTGGGGCCTTCGACGCGGAACTGCGCCTCGCGCCGGCTGAGCTTGACGCCCAGACGCGCCTCGATGTCGCGCAGATGCGCATCCAGGCTGCCGCAGACGCGGGCGAGGCGGGTGTTGTCGGCGGGCTCTAGGGTGAAACGGAGGATCACGGGCAGGCAAGTGCGGAGTGGGCCCGCATTGTCGTCGGCGCTGTCACGCGGTCGGTCCAGGCCGTGCAAACCCCGCGTAGCGGGCGACAAAGCGCGCCATGGCGGCGCCTTCAAAGTCCTGGGGGCGCCAAGGCTCGGGCAGCAGACGCGCTGCCATCTCGGCGCGGAAGCGGTAGGTCCAGGCCAGCACCTGGGCACCGTCCGCCAGCAGCACCGGCACGGAGACCCGCTCGTACTCCTCGCCCTCGAAGGCATCGAG
>CALMQC010000511.1 GCA_937871895.1 uncultured Roseateles sp.
TCCGGGCGGGGAATATCGACGTTTGACTGCGTTACTGAACACGCTCACTTCCTCACAGCGTCGTGGTGACTGATTACTGGCCACGATGAACACAGCAAAGAGCCCGGCTTGCCGGGCTCTTGCGTTTGAGAATTCCAAAGCTGGAACGAGCCGGGTGGAAGCTGCCCAAGCATTGGCCGCAGAAACCCGACTCATGTTCTGGCAAGCACCCGTCAGAATCGCGAGAGCTTCCCGCCAAACGACTCACGCCACGCCAGGTCGATTGCGTTCATTTGCTGATCTATGTCGACACACAAGCAAACCTACGACCTACCTCCCCTACCGCCAGGTCTTGGCGTCAAGGAGGAGCACATCGAGTACGGCTTCATTGGCAAGCTTCAGAACCTGAAGTACGAGTACCGCCCCGACATCCGCGATCGCGCTGCCTTGGAGAAGAACTTCCGCGAGAAGTTCCAAGCCCTGAACCGGGTCAATCTCACTGACTCTGAGTTCGCCAGGCTGCTGGATGAGATCGTCACTCCGGATGTCTACACCGCTGCCAAGACCCTGCGCACCGTCAATGCCTTCACCCGCGATGACGGCACGCCGCTGAACTACTCGCTGGTCAACCTCAAAGACTGGTGCAAGAACCACTTCGAGGTCATCAATCAGCTGCGCGTCAACACCGACAACAGCCACCACCGCTACGACGTCATCCTGCTCATCAACGGCGTGCCCTGTGTGCAGATCGAACTCAAGACCCTGGGCGTCAACCCGCGCCGGGCCATGGAGCAGATCGTTGACTACAAGCTCGACCCCGGCAACGGCTACACCAAGACGCTGCTGTGCTTCATGCAGCTCTTCATCGTCAGCAACCGGGACCGCACCTACTACTTCGCCAACAACAACGCCCGCCACTTTGCCTTCAACGCCGACGAGCGTTTCCTGCCCATCTACGAGTTCGCGGCCGAAGACAACCGCAAGATCACCCAGCTCGACGAGTTCGCTGAAGCCTTCCTGAAGAAGTGCGACCTCGGCCGCACCATCAGCCGCTACATGGTGCTGCTGGCGGGCGAGCAAAAGCTCATGGTCATGCGGCCTTATCAGGTCTATGCCGTGCAGCACATCATCAAGTGCATCGACGAGAACAACGGCAACGGCTACATCTGGCACACCACAGGCAGCGGCAAGACGCTCACCTCCTTCAAGGCCTCCACGCTGCTGAAGGAGAACGAGCACATCTACAAGTGCGTGTTCGTGGTGGACCGCAAAGACCTGGACCGCCAGACGCGCGAGGAGTTCAACAAGTTCCAGGAAGGCTGCGTCGAAGAGAACACCAACACCGGCGCCCTTGTGCGCCGCCTGCTTTCAGACTCCTCCGCCGACAAGGTCATCGTCACCACCATCCAGAAGCTGGGGCTGGCGCTGGACGAGAACAGCACGCGCAACAAGCAGCGCAGCAAGAACGGCCGCGCCACCTACAAAGAGCAGCTCGAGGCGCTGCAGGACAAGCGCATCGTCTTCATCTTTGACGAGTGCCACCGCTCGCAGTTCGGCGAGAACCACAAGGCCATCAAAGCCTTCTTCCCCAAGGCGCAGCTCTTCGGCTTTACCGGCACGCCCATCTTTGGCGGGCCCGATGGCAACGCCACTCGCGTCAAGATCGACGGCGAGGTGGCGTCGTACCAGACCACCGAAGAGCTGTTCCAGAAGCAGCTCCACGCCTACACCATCACCCACGCTATTGAGGACGGCAACGTCCTGCGCTTCCACGTCGACTACTTCAAGCCCAAGGAAGAAGCTGGCAAGAAGCAGCCCAAGCCCGGCGAGGCCCTTGCCAAGCGGGCCGTCATCGACGCCATCCTGGCCAAGCACGACGCCGCCACCGGCGGGCGCCGCTTCAACGCCATCCTCGCCACCGCGTCCATCAACGACGCCATCGAATACCACGCGCTGTTCAAGACGATGCAGGCCGAGAAGCTGGCCGAGTCGCAGGCCGCCGACCCCGACTTCAAGCCCCTGAACATCGCCTGCGTGTTCTCGCCGCCCGCTGCGTTGGCCGAGAACGAAGAAGCCCGAAAGGACATCAACCAGCTTGCCAGCGACCTGCAGCAAGAGCTGGAGGACAACAAGGTCGAGCCGGAGAAAAAGAAGCTGGCGCTGGAAGCCATCGTGGCCGACTACAACGCCCGCTACGGCAGCAGCCACCGCCTCAGTGAGTTCGACCTCTACTACCAGGACGTGCAAAAGCGCATCAAGGACCAGCAGTGGCCGGAGGCCGATCTGAAGAAGGCCTTCCCCAATGTCGCGCACCACAAGATCGACATCACCATCGTGGTGGACATGCTGCTCACCGGTTTTGACTCCAAGTACCTGAACACGCTCTACGTCGACAAGAACCTCAAGCACCACGGCTTGATCCAGGCCTTCTCGCGCACCAACCGCGTCCTCAACGGCACCAAGCCCTATGGCAACGCGCTCGACTTCCGCCAGCAGCAGGACGCTGTCGATGCGGCCATTGGGCTTTTCTCGGGCCAGAAGAGCGGTGAGCAGGCGCGCGAGATCTGGCTGGTGGACAAGGCGCCGGTGGTCATCGAGAAGCTGCAAACCGCCGTGCAGAAGCTGGACGAGTTCATGAGCTCCCAGGGCCTGGCCTGCGCCCCCTCAGAGGTAGCCAACCTCAAGGGCGACGCCGCCCGCGCCGCCTTCGTCACCCACTTCAAGGAAGTGCAGCGGCTCAAGACCCAGCTCGACCAGTACACCGACCTCACAGACGACCACAAAGCCAGCATCGAGCAGGTGCTGCCCAATGAAAGCCTGCGCGGCTTCAAAGGCCAGTACCTGGCCACCGCCAAGCAGTTGCGCGAGCAACAAGGCAAAGCCAGCGGCAAGGACGGCACCGCCGAGGACCCCGTGGACCAGCTCGACTTCGAGTTCGTCCTCTTCGCCTCTGCGGTGATCGACTACGACTACATCATGGGCCTCATCGCCAAGTTCTCCGCGAAGGGTCCAGGCAAGGCCAAGATGACGCGCGAGGAACTCATCGGCCTCATCAGCGCCGACGCCAAGTTCATGAACGAGCGTGACGACATTGCCCAGTACATCGGCACGCTCCAGGCCGGCGAAGGCCTCTCAGAGGCCGCCATCCGCGACGGCTACACCCGCTTCAAGTCCGAGAAGAACGCCAAGGAGCTGGCCGCCATCGCCGCCAAGCACGGCCTCGCCACGGCTGCCCTGCAAGCCTTTGTGGACGCCATCCTGGACCGCATGATTTTTGACGGCG
>CALMQC010000512.1 GCA_937871895.1 uncultured Roseateles sp.
AGATGAACCCGAAGTCCGGTTGACCTCGCCCACCTGAATCCCCCTGGGTTCAGGAATGCGGCCCACGGCTTGTGATGGACACCTATTCCAGCCCACCCCCTACCGGCTGCGCCGGCCCCCTCAAGGGGGCGCCACCGGCGGACCGGCAAAGCCGAATCCGCAGTGGCCGCTGGGTCGCCGCAAGACTGCGTTGAAGCATGAGCTATTGGTTGATGAAGTCAGAGCCTGAAGAGGCTTCCATCCTCGACCTGCAGAGCGCCGGCACCTTGCCCTGGACGGGCGTGCGCAACTACCAGGCCCGCAACTTCATGCGCGATGCGATGCGCATCGGGGATGGCGTGCTCTTCTATCACTCGTCCTGCCCAGAGCCCGGCATCGCTGGCCTGGCTGAAGTGGCCAGCACCGCGTACCCAGACGCTACGCAGTTCGACCCCAAGAGCAAGTATTTCGACCCCAAGAGCTCGCCCGAGTCGCCGCGCTGGCTGCATGTGGATGTGCGCTGGCGCCAGACGACCCGGCTGTTGTCGCTCGCCGAATTGCGCGAGGCGCCCGAGCTGGCGTCGCTGCGCATCTTGCAGCGCGGCAACCGACTCTCGATCACGCCCGTCACACCCGCCGAGTGGGCAGCTGTCTTGAAGCGGCTGGGTGCATGACCCCCGTCCTGGCCGTCGAACTCACCGCGCTCGGGCTGACATCCGGCTTCCTGGCTGGGCTTCTCGGCATCGGTGGCGGCATGTTGATGGTGCCCTTCCTGACCTTCATCCTGGGCAGCCTCGGTACTGCGCCTGAGCTGGCGGTCAAGATGGCCATCGCCACGTCGATGGCGACCATCATGTTCACCTCCCTCTCCTCGGTGCGTGCCCACCACAAGCGCGGTGCGGTGCGCTGGCCCGTGGTCGTGGCGATGGCACCCGGGTTGGTGATCGGCGGTTTGCTGGCAGGCTTTGGCCTCTTCGCCCTCATCAAAGGCGCCTGGCTGGCGCTGGCGTTTGCGGCCTTCGTGAGCTTCTCGGGATGGCAGATGCTGGCCAACCGGCGACCCACGCCCAGTCGGGCTTTGCCTGGCGCGGTGGGCCAATTGGCCGCAGGTACGGGCATCGGCATGCTCTCCGGCTTGGTCGGTGCCGGGGGTGGCTTTGTCAGCGTGCCCTACATGGTTTGGTGCAATGTGCCCGTGCACGCAGCCGTGGCCACCAGCGCAGCGCTGGGCTTCCCCATCGCGTTCGCCAACACCCTCGGCTATTTGTTTGGCCGCCCGGAGAGTGCGACCCTGCCGGGCACCGTCGGCTACGTGTACCTGCCGGCCCTCGCAGTGATCGCGGCCGCCAGCGTGCTGATGGCACCGCTCGGCGCCAAGGCCGCTCATGCGATGAACGTGGCTCAGCTCAAACGCGCGTTTGCGTACCTGCTTTTCGCGCTGGCGGCCTACATGCTCTTCAAGGGCCTGCAGCCGCTGCTGGCCTGAGGCCTGCGTCAGGCAAACGGGATGGGCGCCAGGACCACCTGATTGCCGCCGCGCCGCTGCGCTTCAGCCACTGCAGACTCGCTGGCCTGCATCAACTCAGCATGGCCGGAAGCCGTGTGCGGGAAGCTGGAAACGCCCATCGACACCGACAGGCCCACGTCCACCCCGTGGAAGACCACGAGCTGGGCGTTGCACTGCCGCCGCAGCTGCTCCATGCGCGCATGTGCGGTGGCAAGCCCGACGCCCGACAGCAGCAACGCAAAGTGACGCGCATCCACGCGGCAGGCAGCATCCATCGCCCGGGTGTTGGCCCGCAGCATGCGCCCCAGGCCTTCGAGCATGCGCTGCTCCACAGCGTCGTCCACCGTGCCCTGCGGCGGGGGGTCGAGCGCGATGATGACTAGCGCAAACTCGCGGTGCTCGCGTTGGGACAGATCGATCTCGCGGCGCAGCGAATCGTCGAACTGTGCACGCAGGTAGAGGCCAGACACTTCGTCGCGCCCGGAGCCCGACTCCATCTCACGCCGCAGCGACTCCAACTGCGCCTGCAATTCCTCGATCTGCGTCAGCGCGCGCTGCAACTGGCCTTCACGGAGCTTGTCCTCGGTACGGTCCTGCCAGACTGCGAGCAGATAGCCCTCACCGAGCGCGCAGCGCGTGACGCTGAACTCGCGCTTGCGGCCCCGCACATCGAGGCGGTGCTCATTGATCAACACCGTGCGCTGCGCCATGGCCGTCTGCTCGGCGCGGCGCAGGCCACTGGTTTCCTCTGCCTTGAGCAATTCGGCGTCCGTGCGGCCGACGATCTCCGCGCATTCGAACAGGGCAGCCAAACCCGCGCTGGCAAACACGTAACGGCCCGTGCCAACCGCCTTGATCCCGACGAAGCCGCCAAAGGGTTCCACGAGCGAGAGCAAACCGGTCGCGCAGGCGCGCTCAAGCTCGCCGTGCTCCTCCAGCCATGCTTCCAGCGTCGGTGCCTTGCTCGACGTGCTCGAGTCCGCTTCCATCAGAGGTCCATCCATGTGCAGCAGCGCTTGGGAGGTTCAGGCAGTTTCAAGACCGCGACCAAACGCCCCTTGGTCTGCGCATGCTAACGAGTTTCGGCATCACCTCAGGCCATTGGATTCCCAAGAACGAGGAGACCTGCTCGAAGTGCACTGCACCAAAATGCCGGCCCCGGCTGAGGCCGAGAAACTCGCGAGTCGTCAGCATTTTGCTTGCGCCTGGATTTCCGGATAGAATCCTCGGCTTTGCTAGCAAACCCTGCGTGTCGATTCGGGGTTCACGGTGGAACACCGGCCCACGACGCGATTCCCGAATACCGAGCGCATCCGAAGGAAATCAATGACCACCATCCGCGTCAAGGAAAACGAGCCGTTCGACGTTGCCCTGCGTCGCTTCAAGCGCACCATCGAAAAGCTGGGCCTGCTGACTGACCTCCGCGCCCGCGAGTTCTACGAAAAGCCCACCGCCGAGCGCAAGCGCAAGAAGGCTGCCGCCGTCAAGCGCCACTACAAGCGCGTGCGCAGCATGCAGCTGCCCAAGAAGCTGTACTGATGCCCGCCGCCTGAGCCCAGCGCTCGGGTCCGACATCTGCCGATGACCCGCCACAGGACGCTGTTGCGGGTCATTTCATTTCTGCCCTCCACTCTCTGCACACCATGAGCCTCAAAGATCGCATCACCGAAGACATGAAAGCCGCCATGCGCGCCAAGGACAGTGAGCGGCTGGGCGCCATCCGCCTGCTGCTGGCGGCGGTCAAGCAGAAGGAAGTGGACGAGCGCATCACCGTTGACGACGCGGCCCTGGTCGCCATCGTGGACAAGCTGATCAAGCAGCGCCGTGACTCCATCACCCAGTTCAGCGCTGCGGGCCGAGACGACTTGGTGGCCAAGGAAGCGGCCGAACTCAAGGTGCTGGAGGCCTACCTGCCCGAGCGCCTGAGTGCCGACGAGGTAGCCGTGCGCGTGAACGCTCTGGTCGCTGAACTCGGCGCCAAGGGCCCGGCTGATATGGGCAAGGTCATGGCCGCAGCCAAGGCCGCACTCGGCGGCGTCGCCGAGATGAGTCAAGTGTCTGCGGCCGTGAAGGCTGCGCTGAACCCCGCGAGCTGAACCATGGACCTACCCTGCCAAGCCCTGACCGACGACCTCGCCGTCGCGCCCCAACTGATGCCTGAAGCCATGGCCGCCGCAGCAGCCGCCGGCTTCAAGAGCGTGGTCAACAACCGCCCGGACTTCGAGGGCGGCCCCGAACAGCCCACCAGTGCCGCGATGCAGGCCGCCGCCGAGGCAGCCGGGTTGGTCTACCGCTTCTTGCCGGTGAGCGGCGGCTACCAGTCGCCCGAAGAAATCGAGACGATGGCCGGGCTGCTGGAGACCCTGCCACGCCCCATCCTGGCCTTCTGCCGCTCGGGTGCCCGCAGCACCCGGCTGATCGCCGCAGCGCTGCAGCGCTGACCGCCTGGGACTTTCCCTGAAGCACAGCGCATTTCAGGCGCTGTTCAGCCCCAGATCGCAAAATCTCCGCCACCCCCGATGCGCATTGCGTCGGGGCGGCGCCTTGATATGCAGGCGCCCGGTGCGCAATGACTGGCCGGCCTTGCGCGGCCGCGATCTGCGACTTCACGCTTCCTGGAGATTCCGTGTCCTCATTACTTCCACTCTCACGAGGCATCGACCGCCTCAATGAATGGGTCGGTCGCTGGGTTGCCTGGCTGGTCCTGGCCACCGTCCTGATCAGCGCCGGCAATGCGGTGGTTCGCAAGGTGTTCAACACCAGCTCCAACGCCTTGCTGGAGATCCAGTGGTATCTGTTCGCCGCGATCTTCCTGCTCGCCGCCGGCTACACGCTGCTGCGCCAGGAGCACGTCAAGATTGATGTGGTGCTGGGCCGCTTCTCGCGGCGCACCCAGATCAAGGTCGAGATCTTTGGGCTCGCAGCCTTCTTGATGCCCTTTGTGGCCATCACCATCACCTTGGTCTGGCCCTTGGTGGTCCGGGCCTATGTGACCGGTGAGCAGTCGGGCAATGCGGGCGGCTTGATCCGGTGGCCGGTGTTCGCGCTGCTGCCCGCAGGTTTGGCGCTGCTGGGGTTGCAGGGCGTGTCGGAGTTGATCAAGCGCGTGGCCTTCCTCAAGGGCTTGATTGCCGACCCGGGACGCAAATCCAACGAAAAGTCTGCCGAAGAGGAACTCGCTGAGGCCATCCGCGCCCAAGCAGGCACCGCGCCGGAGGCCAAGCCATGATGGAGTTCTTCCAAACCAATATGGCGCCGATCATGTTCGGCGGCCTGATCCTCTTCCTGCTGATGGGCTTTTCGGTCGCCTTCTCGTTGGCGGCTGCGGGACTTGCCTTCGCCTTCGTGGGTATCGAACTGGGTCTGTTGCCAGCAACGCTGTTGCAAGCGCTGCCCTTGCGCATCTTCGGGATCATGCAGAACGAGACGCTGCTGGCGATTCCGTTCTTCACCTTCATGGGCTTGATCCTCGAGCGCTCCGGCATGGCGGAGGACTTGCTCGACACCATTGGCCAGTTGTTCGGGCCGATTCGCGGTGGCCTGGCCTATGCGGTGATCTTCGTGGGCGCCATGCTGGCGGCCACGACCGGTGTGGTGGCCGCTTCGGTCATCTCGATGGGCTTGATCTCCCTGCCCATCATGCTGCGCTATGGCTATGACCGGCGCCTGGCGGCCGGCACCATCGCGGCCTCGGGCACGCTGGCCCAGATCATCCCGCCCTCGCTGGTGCTGATCATCATGGCCGACCAGCTTGGCCGCAGCGTGGGCGACCTCTACAAGGGCGCCTTCATCCCAGGCTTTGTGCTGACCGGGCTCTATGTGGGCTATGTGTTGCTGATCACGCTGATCAAGCCGCACTGGGCGCCCGCCCTGCCGCCTGAGGCCCGCACCATCCGCGACGACGACGGCAGCAGCGGCCAGCGTTCGCTGCTCGTGTTGTTCGTGGTTTGCACGACCGCCGCCGTCGCGTTCAGCCACTCACGTCCTGAGGGCACGCCGACCGACGAGAACATCGTCATCTCGATGTCCGTGGGCGTGGGCCTGGCCTTTGCGCTCGCGGTGGCCAACCGCCTGCTGCGTCTGGGCCTGCTGTCCCGTATGGCCGAGCGCATCACCTTTGTGCTGATCCCGCCACTGGCCCTGATCTTCCTGGTGCTGGGCACCATCTTCCTCGGCATCGCCACCCCGACCGAGGGCGGCGCCATGGGCGCGGTGGGCGCCCTGGTGATGGCCGTGGCGCGCAAGCGCCTGGCCCTGCCGCTGCTGCGTCAGGCGATGGACACGACGATGAAGCTGTCCTGCTTCGTGGTCTTCATCCTGGTCGGTTCGACGGTCTTCAGCCTCACCTTCCAAGGGGTGGACGGCCCGCGCTGGGTGGAGCATCTGCTGTCCAGCCTGCCCGGCGGACAGCTTGGCTTCTTGATCGTGGTGAACATCCTGATCTTCCTGCTGGCCTTCTTCCTGGACTTCTTTGAGCTCTCCTTCATCGTGGTGCCGCTGCTGGCGCCGGTGGCTGACAAGCTCGGCATTGACCTGGTTTGGTTCGGCGTGCTGCTGGCGGTGAACATGCAGACCTCCTTCATGCACCCACCCTTCGGCTTCGCGCTGTTCTACCTGCGCAGCGTTGCGCCCACGCAGGACTACAAGGATCGCGTCACGGGCCGTCAGGTCGAGCAGGTCACCACTGGCCAGATCTACTGGGGTGCCGTGCCCTTCGTGTGCATCCAGATCATCATGATCGGGCTCGTCATCGGCTTCCCGGGCATGGTCTCGGGCGGGCTGGATCGCAAGGCCGAGGTCGACACCAGCAACGTCATCCTGGAAGTGCAACCGCCCGAAGAGCCCAAGAAGGACGTGGACATGAACCAGCTCTTCGGCCTGCCCGAAGCAGCCAGCGCGGCGTCCAAGTGAGCCCTGCCAAAGCGTCGACGCGCGTCGGCGCTTCGGCCCCGCACGGGGTTCCCGCCGGCTTCAAACACATCGCTTGCCGCGCATGAACCCATCCACGCTCGAAGTCATCGGCGCCCTGCTCTTTGCGGTGGCGCTGATCCATACCTTCTCGACCAAGTTCTTTGAGCGGCTCGCCCATCGAAAGCCCAAGCATGCGGGCCTGTGGCACTTGCTGGGCGAAGTCGAGATCGTGTTTGGCTTCTGGGCCCTGGTGCTGGTGCTGTTCATCTTCGGCCTGCAAGGCAAGCAGCAAGGCACGCAGTACCTCGACAGCCGCAACTACACCGAGCCGCTGTTCGTCTTCGCCATCATGGTGGTGGCCGGCACACGGCCCGTACTGCAGTTCGCGCGCGACCTCGTGGGCTTCGCGGCAGGCGCATTGCCGCTGCCGCGTGCGATGGCGCTCTGCTTTCTGACCCTCACGCTCGTGCCGCTGCTCGGCTCGGTCATCACCGAACCTGCTGCCATGACCCTTGCGGCCTTGATGCTTCGTGATGGTCTCTTCCAGCAGAACGTCAGCCAGCGCCTGCGTTACGGCGTGGTGGGCGTGCTGTTCGTCAATGTGTCGATTGGCGGCACGCTGACGCCCTTCGCCGCACCACCCGTGTTGATGGTGGCCGCCACCTGGGGCTGGGACATGGCCTATGTGTTCGGCCACTTTGGCTGGAAGGCGGCACTCGCCGTCACCACCAACGCGGCCGTGCTGACCCTGCTGTTCAGCAAGGAGCTGCGGCGGCTAGGGGTCGCGGCGCCTGTCGGCATCGGCCCACGTGTGCCGGCCTCCATCGTCGCGGTGCAGTTGCTCTTCCTGACGGGCGTGGTCGTGTTTGCGCACCACCCACCGGTGTTCCTCGGCCTGTTCCTGTTCTTCATGGGCTTCGCCACGGCCTACAAGGACCACCAGGATCGCCTCATCCTGCGCGAGGCCTTGTTGGTAGCCTTCTTCCTGGCCGGCCTTGTGGTGCTCGGAGGCCAGCAGCAATGGTGGCTGCAACCAGCCCTGCTTGCCATGAATGCTGACGCCGTCTACTGGGGTGCCACGGCCCTCACCGCCATCACCGACAACGCGGCGCTGACCTACCTCGGTTCGCTGGTGCCGGGCCTGAGCGCAGAGTTCAAGGTCGCCCTGGTGGCCGGGGCCGTCACGGGCGGCGGTTTGACCGTGATTGCCAATGCGCCCAACCCCGCAGGCTTCGCCATCCTGCGTCCTCACTTCGAGGACCAGACCATCCATCCGCTGGGCCTGCTGCTTGCGGCGCTGCCGCCCACCCTGGTGGCAGCCTGCGCCTTCAGGCTGCTCTGACGCACCGCAGCCACAGCAAACGCCGGCGACAAAAAACCCCTGGTGCTTGCGCAGCAGGGGTGAACACCAGAGGAGCCTGGCGCCGCGCAAGCGCGGCACCGGCGGATCTCAAACTCAGAGCTTTTGCGACTGCATGAAGTCGTCGAAGCCCGCTTCAGCGAAGCGGAACCAGAGGTTCTGGTCGCGGCGGAAGTTGGCGTAGTCCTCGTAAATCTTGCGCCAATTCGGGTTCTTGCCCGAAAGCTCCGCATAGAGGCCCATCGACTCCTTGAACGCCGTCTCCATCACATCCTTGGGGAAGCGGAACAGCTTGGTGCCCGAGCCCACCAACTGCTTGAGCGCAATCGGGTTCTTGGCGTCGTACTTGGCCTGCATGTCCACGTGGGCCGTGTAGGTGGCGGCTTCGAGGATGGCCTTGTATTCAGGCGTCAGAGAGTCATAGGCCTTGGTGTTGACATAGAAGTCGAGCTGCGGGCCGCCTTCCCACCAGCCTGGGTAGTAGTAGTTCGGCGCGACCTTGTTGAAGCCGAGCTTCTGGTCGTCATAGGGGCCAACCCATTCGGCGGCGTCGATAGTGCCCTTCTCCAGTGAGGAGTAGATCTCCCCGGCAGGGATGTTCTGCGGCACACCGCCCATGCGCTCGAGCACACGGCCAGCAAAGCCGCCAATACGCATCTTGAGGCCCTTGATGTCGGCGATGCTCTTGATCTCCTTGCGGTACCAGCCTCCCATCTGGGCGCCGGTATTACCACCCAAGAAGTTGACGATGTTGTAGTTCTTGTAGAAGTCGCGCATCAGCTTCAGGCCGTT
>CALMQC010000513.1 GCA_937871895.1 uncultured Roseateles sp.
TCGCCGTGGGCGCCGTGTAGAAGATGGTGACCTTGTGCTTGGCGATGGTCTGCCAGAAGCGACCGGCGTCCGGGTAGGTGGGCACGCCCTCGAAGACGATCTCGGTGCCACCCAGGGCCAGCGGGCCATAGGTGATGTAGGTGTGGCCGGTGACCCAGCCGATGTCGGCCGTGCACCAGAAGACGTCGCTGTCCTTCAGGTCAAAGGTCCACTTGGTGGTCAGCGCCGCGTGCAGCAGATAGCCGCCGGTGCTGTGCTGCACGCCCTTGGGCTTGCCGGTGGAGCCCGAGGTGTAGAGCAGGAACAGCGGGTGCTCGGCCTCGACCCACTCCGGCGCGCAGGTGGCGGACTGGCTGGCCATGGCTTCATGCAGCCACAGGTCGCGGCCCTCAATCCAGCCGATCTTGCCGCCGGTGCGCCGGAAGACGATCACGCTGCGCAGCGTCGGGCAGGCGCCGTCGGCCAGAGCTTCGTCAACGATGCTCTTGAGCGGCAGGGCCTTGCCACCGCGCATCTGCTCGTCGGCCGTGAGTAGCAGCACGGCGCCAGCATCCTGGATGCGGTCGCGCAGGCTCTGGGCCGAGAAGCCGCCAAACACCACCGAGTGCGTCGCCCCGATGCGCGCGCAGGCCTGCATGGCCACCACGCCTTCAATCGACATGGGCATGTAGATGACGACACGGTCACCCTTCTGGATGCCGCGCGCCTTCAGCGCATTGGCCAGTTGGCTCACACGAGCCAGCAGGTCGGCGTAAGTGACCTTGGTGACGGCGCCATCGTCGGCTTCAAAGATCAGCGCCGTGCGGCCACCCCGGCCAGCCTCGACGTGGCGGTCCAGACAGTTGTAGGAGACATTGAGCTTGCCGTCCTCGAACCACTTGAAGAAGGGCGCGTTGCTCTGGTTCAGGACCTTGGTGAAGGGGGTCTGCCAGCTGATGAGTTCGCGCGCCAGGCGGGCCCAGAAGCCTTCGTAGTCGCGCTCAGCCTCGGCCACCAGGGCCTGGTAGCCCGCCTCGCCCTTCACGTGGGCCTGGGCCACCCAGTCGGCGCTGGGGGCGTAGGTGGCGGCAGTCGTCATGGTCTTGTCTCCGTGTCGGCAAAAGGGATTTCGGCGAGCACTGTGCGCGGAGGATCTGACGAAGTGCTTACTCATGCAGTTCTTCGGGTGATCCCTAGAATGCTTGCTTGCCCTCAATGACTCCTCGGCTGCATGACCACCCCCCTTCGTCCCCTGCCCCGCTTGATCTTTGCGAGCCGCTGGCTGCAACTGCCGCTCTACGTCGGTTTGATCCTGGCGCAAGGCGTGTACGTGTTCCAGTTCTGGACCGAGTTGGTGCACTTGATCGAGGCGGCCTTTGGCGATCAGCACGCCTTGGAGCTGCTCGTGAAAAGCATTGGCTACAAGAGCCTGCCTATCAAGGATGCCGCCGGTCTGGTCGTCGGCTATGAGCCGATCGCCAAGCTCAACGAGACCATCCTGATGCTGGTCGTGCTGGGCCTGATCGACGTGGTCATGATTTCCAACCTGCTGATCATGGTCATCGTGGGTGGTTACGAGACCTTCGTGTCCCGCATGGAGCTTGAAGGCCACCCCGACCAGCCCGAGTGGCTGAGCCACGTCAACGCCTCGGTGCTCAAGGTCAAGCTGGCCACGGCCATCATCGGCATCAGCTCCATCCACCTGCTCAAGACCTTCATCAACGCCGACAACTACAAGGAGCAGACTCTGCTCTGGCAAACGGTGATTCACGTGGCCTTCCTGCTATCGGCCATGGCCATCGCCTACACCGACCGCCTGCTCGTCCACCCCGAGAAGCACTGAACACTATGTCCACGACCACCATCCGCTACGCCGACCTCGTCGACTCCGTCGCCGCCGCGCTGCAGTACATCTCGTACTACCACCCGACCGACT
>CALMQC010000514.1 GCA_937871895.1 uncultured Roseateles sp.
ACGCGTGCAGCGACTCGATGCCCCGGCGCGACATGAACTCGTCATCGCTGAAGCTCATCGACAGCATCGGCGTCTTGAGCGCCGCGTACTGCGCACGCAGCGCAGCACCGCCCTCGCCCATCATGTAGTCGCGGTCCAGGCACCAGCGGCGCCACTGCGCCATCACGCCGTGCGGCAGGTCGCCCACCTTGCGCAGGCGTCGGCCGGGGAAGTAGCCAAAGATCGGCAGCGTCACCGGCACCACCACAAACCAGAGCCACCACACCACGCGGCGCAGCTTGGCGGCGTTGTCGCGCCAGTAGCCACTGCCAGCGCCAACGGTGACGGCACGGGCGACGCGCTCGCGATTGGGGATCAGGCCAAGGATCTGGCCGCCCAGGCTGTGGCCCAGCCAGTGGATGGGCCGCTCGGGCCCGAGACGGCGGTCGAGTTCGTCGAGCGCGGCCGCAGCATCCTGCTGCGCCCAGGTGACGATGTCGGCGTCCAGACCCTTGAGCGAGCGCCTGAAGCTGTCCGGCCGCGAGGCGCCCATGCCGCGGTAGTCGAAGCACAGCACCAGCCAGCCCTGAGCCGCCATCCACTGCGCGAAGTCAGCGTAGAAGCGCTGCTCCACGCCCATGGCCGGGGCGATGACCATACCGGCGTGGGCCGTGGCAGCGTCTCCGTAGAGATGCCCCTTGAGCGGAAAGCCGTCGCGGCTATGGAACTCGATCACGGCACACCTCCAGCAGTTCTGAAATGGCGGGGCTTCCCCAGCGGCCCCCACGGAACCGGCTTTGCCGGGCCGTCGGGGGCGCCCCCTTGAGGGGGCCGGCGAAGCCGGTAGGGGGTGGGTCAAATCCTCTCGAAAATGCCGGCGGCACCTTGGCCGGCACCCACGCACATCGTCACCATGCCGTACTTGCCGCCGGTGCGACGCAGGCCATGGATCACCGAGGCTGCGCGGATGGCGCCGGTGGCGCCCAAGGGGTGGCCGAGGGCGATGGCGCCGCCGTTGGGGTTGACCTTGGCGCGGTCGAGCTCTAGCCCCTTGCTGTCCAGGTCGTTCAGCACCGCGAGGGACTGCGCGGCAAAGGCTTCGTTCAGTTCGACCCAGTCCAGGTCCTTGGCCGAGATGCCGGCGAGCTTGAGTGCGGCGGGGATGGCCTCGATGGGGCCGATGCCCATGATCTCGGGCGGCACGCCGCGCACGACGAAGGAGACGAAGCGCGCCAGCGGCGTCAGGTTGTAGCGCTTGAGCGCGGCCTCGCTGACGACGATCAGGCCACCCGAGCCATCACTGGTCTGCGAGCTGTTGCCAGCCGTGACGCTGCCCTTGGCCGCAAACACGGGCTTGAGCTTGGCCAGGCCGTCAAGGCTGGTGTCGGGGCGGGCGCCTTCGTCAAGGTTGACGGTGCGGGTCTTGATGGTGACGCTGCCGTCGGCGAGGTTGGGGCTGCGCTCGATCACGTCAAAGGGCGTCATCTCGGCCGCGAAGTGGCCGGCCTGCATGGCGGCCACGGCGCGCTGGTGGGACTGCAGCGAGAACGCGTCCTGCGCCTCGCGGCTGATCTTCCACTGCTCAGCCACCTTCTCGGCCGTCAGGCCCATGCCGTAGGCCAGGCCGATGTTCTCGTCACGCTCAAAGATCGCGGGCGGCAGGCTGGGCTTGTTGCCGCCCATGGGGATCATGGACATGGACTCGACGCCGCCGGCAAACATCACGTCGGCCTCGCCGACGCGGATGCGGTCCGCCGCCATCTGGATGGCCGTGATGCCCGAGGCGCAGTAGCGGTTGACCGTGACGCCGCCCACCGTGGGCCCGAAGCCCGCTAGCACCGAGGCCACGCGGGCGATGTTCATGCCGGCCTCGCCCTCGGGGAAGGAGCAGCCGACGATGGCGTCTTCAATCGCTTTGGCCTCCAGGCCCGGCGCCTGGGCCAGCGCGGCCTGCATGACCTTGACGAGCATCTCGTCGGGCCGCGTGTTCTTGAAATAGCCCCGGCCGCTCTTGCCGATGGGCAGGCGGGTGGCGGCAACGATGTAGGCGTCTTGAACTTGCTTGCTCATGTGTTTCTCCTGAGCGAAATCAGTTGCGAACCGGCTTGCCGGTCTGGAGCATGCCCATGATTCGCTCTTGCGTCTTGGGGTTGTCGAGCAGGCTGCAGAAGTGCTTGCGCTCGATGGCCATCAGGTATTCCTCGGTCACCATCGAGCCGGCCTCGACCTCGCCGCCGCACACCACGTCGGCGATGCAACTGGCCAGGTGGTAGTCGTGCGCGCTCACGAAGCCGCCATCACGCATGTTGGCGACCTGGCCCTTGATGCTGGCGATGCCGCTGCGGCCCGCCACCGGGAAGCTGAGCTTGGCCGGCGGCCGGTAGCCCGACTCGGCCATGGCCTTGACCTGTGCGGTGGCGACGTGCAGCAACTCGTCCTTGTTGGGGACGATCACGTCGCTGTCCAGCAGGTAGCCGATCTTGCGGCCCTCGTGCGCGCTGGTGCCCACCTTGGCGGTAGCGGCCGACAGGAAGCCGTCCTTCAGGAACATCAGCAGGTCGGCATTGGCGTTGCCAGCCGCCGCCATCTCGGCCGCACGGCGGGCGATGTAGGTGAGGCCGCCAGCGCCGGGGATCAGGCCCACGCCAACTTCGACGAGGCCGATGTAGCTCTCGACATGCGCCACACGCCGAGCGCAGTGCACGGCCAGTTCGCAACCACCGCCCAGGGCCAGGCCGCGCACGGCGGCCACCACGGGCACCTGGGCGTAGCGGATGCGCAGCATCGCGTCCTGCAGCTTCTTCTCTTCCGGAGCGATGCCCTTGCTGCCCAGCTTCATGAAGACGGGCATCAGGCTTTCCAGGTTGGCGCCCGCCGAGAAGACGTCGTCCGGCGACCAGATCACCAGGCCCTGGTAGCCAGCTTCGGCGATCTCGACGGCCTTGACCAAGCCCTCGGTCACGGCCGGGCTGATGAGGTGCAGCTTGGCGGTGATGGAGGCGATCACGACTTGGCCGTCCAGCGTCCAGACGCGGATCTCGTCGTTCTTGAACAGCTCGGTGCCACTCTTGAGCGGGTCGGTCGCGTTGGTGCCGACCAAGGCTTCGGGGAAGGGCTGGCGGGCGTAGACCGGCAGGTTGCTTCGGGGCTTGAAAGCACCCTCTGCGGCGCTCCAGGAACCTTCAGGCGTGTGCACGCCACCGGCGGCCGCCACGGGCCCATCAAGCACCCAGGCGGGCAGCGGGGCATTGCAGAGCGTCTTGCCGGCCGCGATGTCTTCGTTGATCCAGCCCGCCACCTGCGTCCAGCCGGCAGCCTGCCAGAGCTCGAAGGGGCCCTGAGAGGAGCCAAAGCCCCAGCGCATCGCAAAGTCCACCTCGCGCGCCGTGTCGGCAATATCGGCCAGGTGCACGGCCACGTAGTGGAAGCTGTCGCGCAGGATGGACCACAGGAATTGCGCCTGCGGGTTGCTGCTCTCGCGCAGCAGCTTGAGCCGATCCGCCGGCGCCTTCTTCAGCATGCGGCCGACGATCTCGTCCATCTTCTTGCCGGCGGGCACGTAGTCGCCCGTGGCGGGGTCGAGGCGCAGGATGTCCTTGCCGACCTTCTTGTAGAAGCCGGCGCCGGTCTTTTGGCCCAAGGCGCCCTTCTCGATCAAGCCGGCCAGCACCTTCGGGGTCGCGTAGGTGCCGTAGAAAGGGTCGGCCTGCAGGTTGTCCTGCATGGTCTTGACGACGTGGGCCATGGTGTCCAGGCCCACCACGTCGGCGGTGCGGAAGGTGCCCGAGCTGGCGCGGCCGAGCTTCTTGCCTGTCAGGTCGTCGACCACGTCGTAGGTCAGGCCGAAGTTCTCGGCCTCCTTGATCGTCGAGAGCATGCCGGCGATGCCCACGCGGTTGGCCACGAAGTTGGGCGTGTCCTTGGCGCGCACCACGCCCTTGCCGACGCTGGTGGTGACGAAGGCTTCGAGCTGGTCGAGGATCTCCGGGCGCGTGGTGGGCGTCGGGATCAGCTCCACCAGGTACATGTAGCGCGGCGGGTTGAAGAAGTGGATGCCGCAAAAGCGCGGCTTGATCTCTTCCGGCAGCGCCTCGGAGAGCTTGGTGATCGACAGGCCCGAAGTGTTGGACGCGACGATGGCGTGCGGGGCGATGAAGGGCGCGACCTTGGTGTAGAGGTCGAGCTTCCAGTCCATGCGCTCGGCGATGGCCTCGATGATGAGGTCGCAGTCCTTGAGCTTGTCCAGGTGCTCTTCGTAGTTCGCGGCCTCGATGCGGGCAGCGTCCTCGGCCACGCCCAGGGGCGACGGCTTGATCTTCTTCAGGTTGTCGATGGCCTTCTGGACGATGCCGTTCTTGGCACCTTCCTTGGCAGGCAGGTCGAACAGCACCACGGGCACCTTGACGTTGACGAGGTGGGCGGCGATCTGCGCGCCCATCACGCCGGCGCCCAGCACGGCGACTTTGCGAACTTGGAATCGGCTCATGGGGTCTCCTCAGGAGCGGGGGGTTGAATGGGT
>CALMQC010000515.1 GCA_937871895.1 uncultured Roseateles sp.
GCGAGCCAGTCGCCGAGGAAGACGCCGTCAAAGTAGCGCTCGGCCCACGCTGTCGCCGCCTCGCGCTGCGCTGAGCCGGCCATCGGGGCGATGAGCTTCTCCTTGCCGATGTCAAAGCGCGCGCCATGGTCGTGCAGCAGCAGCACGGCCGGGTGCGGTCCGGGGCCGGCGGGGCGCAGGAAGAGGGCCGGCGCATGCTCGCCCGCCGCGACGCGCAGTCGAAGTGATTGGGCGAGGACGCCGCCGGTGCGCGTCTCCTCGGCCAGTACCTCAGTGTCGAAGCCCGCGCCATCGTCGCCGGGTTGAAGGATGTGGCGCCGGGCACTGGCCAGCGCCTCGGCGCGCCAGCTCGGGTCGGCCCGCCAGGCCAGGCGCGGGCGCCACTGTTGCTGCAGGCGCTGCAGGCTGTCGTCGAGCGACGCGAAGGCCGGTGTGGACAGCAGCGCGGCGGGCAGCAGTGAGAACTGACGGCGACGCATCATCAAGCCGCCCTCCATGCTTCAGCCGCCCACCCAGGCCGGCAAACCCAAGGACAGCATGGGCACATAGGTCACCGCCAGCAGCGTCACCAAGAGCGCGCCGTAGAAAGGCGCAATCGAGCGCATCACCTGCCCCACCGACACACCGCCAATCGCGCAGCCCACAAACTGCGTGCTGCCCACCGGCGGGGTGTTGAGCCCCAGCGCGCAGTTGAGCAGCATCACCACGCCGAACTGCGTCGGGTCCATGCCGGCCTTCATGCAGATGGGCAAGAAGATGGGCGTGCAGATCAGGATGGTGGCGGCCATGTCGAGGAAGGTGCCGAGCAAAAAGAGCAGCACGTTCACCCACAGGAAGATCAGCCACGACTGGTTGCCACTGAGCTGCTGCAGCCAGTCGCCCGTCTTCTGCGGCACCTCATACAGCGCCATGAAGTAGCCAAAGGCCGAGGAGATGCCGATCAGCAGCAGCACCACACCGGTGGTCTTGCAGGCCTTGGCGCAGGCGGCCAGGAAGCCGCGCCAGCTCAAGGAGCGGTAGGCAATGCCGGTCACGATCAAGGCCCAGCACACGGCCGTGGCGGCCGACTCGGTGGCGGTGAAGACGCCGCTGAGGATGCCGCCCAGGATGATGACGATCACGAGCAGACCCGGCAGGGCGGCCAGCAGCGCCGCGAACACCGGCCTCCAGCCCGGAAAGGCCCCGTGGGTGGGGTAGCCGCGCTTGCGCGCCACTGCGTAGGCCGCGACGAGGTTGGCCAGCGTCAGGAAGAGCGCGGGCAGCAAACAGGCCAGGATGAGGTTGAACACGCTCACCGCCGCAATGCCGGCCGTCGCCAGCACGTAGATGATGAGGTTGTGCGAGGTGGGCATCAGCGCGCCGACGAGGGCCGCGTGCGTGGTGACGTTGACCGCGTAGTCCGCGTCATAGCCCTCGCGCTTCATCAGCGGGATCATCACCGAGCCCATGGCCGATACGTCGGCCAGCGGCGAGCCCGCCACGCCACCAAACAGCGTGCACCCGAGCACATTGCTCATGCCGAGGCCGCCGCGCACGTGGCCCACCAGCCGGTTGGCAAAGGTGACGATGCGCTCGGCAATGCCGCCGTGCAGCATCAGCTCGCCCGCGAAGATGAAGAAGGGGATGGCGAGGAAGGAGAACACCTGCATCCCGCCGACCATCTTCTGGAACACGACCGCCACGGGTAAGTCCGCCGCCAGCACCGTGGCCACCGACGAGAGCCCGATGGCAAAGGCCACTGGCACGCCCAGCACCAAGAGCAGCACGAAGCTGCCGCACATCACCCAGAGTTCAAAACTGCCTTCCATCTCAGACCCCCGCCGGTTCGATGGACTGGCCGCGCCACAGCGCGAGCAGGTGCTCGATGCAGAAGAGCACGATCAGCGCGCCGGAGATGACGAGCGGCAAATAGTCCAGCCCCTCGGGCACGCCGAGCATGGGTTTGGGTTCGTCCCACTTCAGCGTCAGCCACTCCCAGCCGGCTTGGGCCATCAGCACGGCAAAGACCAGCACGCACAGGTGGATCAGCCCTTCAGCCACACGTTGCGCGCCACGCGGCAGCAGTGCGACCAGCGATTCCATCCCCAAGTGCCCCGCGTCGCGCACGCCCACCGCCACCGCAAGCGCCGTGATGTAGAGCACCAGCAGCAAGGCCACGGGCTCCGTCCAGGTGGGTGAGTCGTTGAGCAGGTAGCGGCCCACCACCTGCCATTGCACGCAGAGCACGAGCACGACCAGGCCGAGCACGCAGGCCCGCAGGGCCCAGCGCGAGAGCTGGGCGCAAAGCTTGGAATACAGCATCACTTGGTGTCTTGAATCGTCTTGACGAGGCGCTGCAGGTCGGGCGTGTTCACGAACTTCGCGACCACCGGCGCGACCGCCTGGCGGAAGGCCTCCTTGTCCGCGTCCACAAGTTGCGCGCCCGCCGCTTTGGCGGCTTCGAGCGACTTGGCCTCCTGCGCGTCCCAGGCCTGGCGCTGCACCACGACGGAAGCGCGCGCCGCCTCGCGCAGCTGTTTTTGTTGCTCGGGTTTGAGCTTGTCCCAGATGCGCTTGCTGATGAAGAGCACATCGGGCGTCATCGCGTGCTCGGTGCGGCTGTAGACCTTGGCCGCCTCCATGTGGCGGAAGCCTTCATAGCTCGGCAGGTTGTTCTCGGCCGCGTCGATCAGGCCCGTCTTGAGGCCGGTGTAGACCTCGCCAATCGGCATGGGCGTGGGGTTGGCGCCCATGGCCGTCATCGCGGCAATCCACAGGTCGGTCTGCGGCACGCGGATCTTCAGGCCCTTGGCGTCCAGCGGCGTTTTGATGGGCTTCTTGGCATAGATGGAGCGGGCGCCGGCGTCGTAGATGGCCAGGCCCACCAAGCCCTGGTGTTCGCAAGCGGTCAGCAGCTCGTCGCCAGCAGGCCCGTCAATGGCCTTGCGCATGTGCTCGACCGAGCGGTAGAGAAACGGCAGGGCCGGCACCAGCAGCTTGGGGCACATGGCGGTGAGCGGCGCGGCGTGCACGCGCGTCATGGCCAGGGCGCCGAGCTTGACCTGGTCGATGGTCTCCTTCTCGCTGCCGAGCGCGCCCTTGTTGAAGACCTTGACGGTCAAGCTGCCGCCGCTGCTCTTGGCCAGCAACTGGCCCAAGTGCTTGACGGCGGCGACGGTGGGGTAGTCGTCGTTGTTGTGCACGTCGGCGGACTTGAGCTCCAGCGCGCCGGCGCTGGATGCCAGCAGGCCGGCTGCGACGACGGTCAGGGTCTTCTTCATGGCGTGGTCCTGGTTACTTCGAAACCTGGGTGAACAGCGAGGCCCAGCCGGCCTTGGGGCTCATGTCGGCCAGGTTCCAGTCGGCTTCGACAAAGGGGCGCTGCGTGGGCTTGCGCTGGGGGTGGCCGGCGGGGTTGTTGTCCAGCTCGTCGTTGATCAGCTGGCCGCGGTCCTCAGCGATGTCGGACAGCTGCTTGAAGTCCAGCGGGTCGCGCGCCCACGGCCGCGCGCCGACGAAGAGCGGCAGCACGCGCTCCAGCTCCTGCGGCGCCAGCCACTTGAGGCCAGCCGGCAGATAGGGCTCGCGCACGGCCACGATTTGCGCGGGGCTCGTCGTGTAGCGGCCGGTCATCGGCAGCGGCTGGCCGAAGCGGTCGACCGCGAGGTTGTCGGCCAGGAAGAGCTCCACATCGCCCACGCCGCCGAGGCTGAAGAGCGGCACCTTGCGCTCAGTGCCCGGGCCTGCGCGGTACACGTTGCCAGCGAGCGTGACCTTGCCCACCTGGTAGGGCCGGCCGACCCACTCGTGCGCGATCAGGTTGTAGTGGACGGCCTTGGCGCCGGGGTTGTAGATGAGGTTGTTGACCATCGCGCCCCAGGCCCCGCCCTTGAAGAGCGCATTGCGCTCGCGGTTGGAGGCGTAGATGTTGCCGAGCAGCAGCAACTGCGTGACGTTGTCGTGGATCAACGAGCCCTTGCTGTGCTCGCCCTTGGCGTGCACGGCCTCACCGAGGCCCTCGTAGATCAGGTTGTGGCTGTAGGTGATGGCGTGCGAGGTGGCTTCGCGCCAGTCGTCCGGCGTCTTGCCTTCGAAGCGCTTGCCGCTGGTGGAGAGGTTTTCGTCCGTCGCCCACGAGAAGCTGCAGTGGTCCACGATGACGCGCGCCGCGCCGGTGGCGGTGGAGAGGCCGTCGTGGTCGTTGCCGCTGCGCTTGGGCCGCCCGTAGGCGCCGGGCCGGATGCTGAGGTGCTGAATGATCACGTCGCGCGCAAACACCTCCAGCTCGCCCTTGATGAGGGTGATGCCGGGGTCGGGCGCGGTCTGGCCGGCGATGGTGACGCGGCCCTCGCGCAGGGGCCAGCTCTTGCCCTGCAGGTCGATGACGCCGCCGACCTCGAAGACGATGGTGCGCGGCCCCGGGGTGTCGAGCGCGGCCTTGAGGCTGCCAGGGCCATCACTCGCGAGCGTGGTCACGCGCAGGATGCGCCCGCCCGCGCCGCCGGTCGTCTGTGCCCAGCCCGGGGTGACGAAGGTGGCGGGGTGCAGGGGGCCGAGGGCCTCGTAGGCCGGCGCGGTCTGGGCCAGGGCAGCGAAGGCTCCGATGCTCAGCAGCAGGGCAACGACAGTGCGCATCAGGCCTCCATCAGGTCTTGCATGGCTTCCAGCGGGATCACCGCGCCGGGGTGCTGGATCACGCGCGCCGCGAGCCGGTTGCCAAAGGCGGCAGCCTCGGCACTGCTCGCGCCACACAGCCGTCGCGACAGGTAGCCGGCGCCAAAGGAGTCGCCCGCCGCCGTGGTGTCCACGACGCGCTCCACCCGCTCGGTCGCCACCTCCACCCAGGCCTCGCCCGCGGCGCGCACGAGCGTCGGTTCGGCGCCGCGCTTGATCACGATCTCGGGCGCGCTCAGGGCCTGCGCGGCGGTCTGTGCTTCGACCAGGCTGGCGTGGCCATAGAGCAGCTGGTGGTCGTCCAGCGTGATGAGCGCGGTGGAGGCGAGGCTGAAGGCGCGGTCGAACACGGCGCAGGCTTCGGCCCTCGACGGCCACAGGCGCGGCCGGTAGTTGTTGTCGAACACCACCTGCGCCCCGCGCGCGCGCAGCCGGCCCATCAAGGCAAAGAGCCGCTCGCGCGCCGCGCCGTCCAGGATGGCGAGGCTGATGCCGCTCAAGTAAAGCAGGTCGATCTCGGCCTCGCCCGCCTCCAGCGGGGTGACTGCCGCATCGAAGTAGGCGCGCGCCGCGCTCTGGCCGCGCCAGAAGTGAAAGGCCCGCTCGCCATTGGGCGCCAGCTCGATCAAGTAAAGCCCCGGCAGCCGGCCCGGGATGCGTTGCACCAGGCCCAGCTCCAGACCGGCGGAGGCCCAGCGGGCCAGCATCTGCTGGCTCAAGGGATCGTCGCCCAGCGCGCTGGCGTAGTGCACGGACACGGCGGGCCTCGGCGTGCAGCGCCGTAAGTAAATGGCGCTGTTCCAGGTGTCGCCGCCCATGGTCTGATGCATGTCGCCGAAGGGCGCGCCCTGCAGCTCCAGCATGCATTCACCAAAAAAAGCCACCTGCAAGGGACGAGACATCGATTTGCCCTGAAACTGCACCGGCATCGGTGCGCCTTGTTTGTCGAAACGGCGTTCCATTTTGCAAGAATTTGCGTTTTAAAGGCTAGGGGCTAGCCCGGAATCTCGGGGCGGGCCTGGCCGTCGGCTGGAGTTGCCCCGTGAGCGTCACCCCTGTTTCTGCCCCCTTGTGCATCCGCGTCCACCCATCGGACAACGTCGCCGTGGTTGCCAATGATGGGGGCTTGCCGGCTGGCACCCGCCTGCCCGATGAGTTCGGTGGCCTGAGCTTGTTGGAGGCCGTGCCCCAAGGCCACAAGGTCTTGCTGGCCGACCAGCCCGAAGGGGCCGAGATCCGCCGCTACGGCGTCGTCATCGGCCGCCTGCTGGCCGCCCTGCCCGCCGGCAGCTGGGTGCACGAGCGCCGCCTGCAGATGCCCGATGCCCGTGGCCTGGTCGACCTGCCCATGGCCACCCGCGCAGCGCCCACCTGGGAGCCCTTGAACGGCCATACCTTCGAGGGCTACCGCAACCCCGACGGCAGTGTCGGCACGCGCAACCTGCTCGCCATCACCACCACCGTGCAGTGCGTGGCCGGCGTCGTCCGCCACGCCGCTGAGCGCATCCGCCGCGAGCTGCTGCCGCGCTACCCGAATGTGGACGGCGTGGTCGCCCTGGAGCACAGCTATGGCTGCGGCGTGGCCATCGACGCTCCGGACGCCGTCATCCCCATCCGCACGCTGCGGCACATCAGCCTCAACCCCAACTTCGGTGGCGAGGCGATGGTGGTCTCCCTGGGCTGCGAGAAGCTGCCGCCGCAGCGCCTGCTGCCGGCCGAATCCATCCCGATCGAACGCGTGCCCGGCGGCCTCGGCCAGGTCTGCCTGCAGGAGCAGGACGGCTTTGCCGCGCAGATCGAGGCCATCTGCCGCCAGGCCGAGCTGCACCTCGCCCGCCTCAACGCCCGCCGCCGCGAGATCGTGCCGGCGAGTGAACTCGTCGTGGGCGTGCAGTGCGGCGGCAGCGATGCGCTCTCGGGCCTCAC
>CALMQC010000516.1 GCA_937871895.1 uncultured Roseateles sp.
CACTTGCGCCTTTTGGCGGGCCTTCTCCAGCGTGTAGCCGTGCACGCCAGCCGTGCCGATGGTGATTCGGACGGTCGCCCCCCGCAGCCGTGCCTCGAAAACGTAGGTTTTGCGGCCGGTCGGGGATGCCCGCAGCGCCAGGGTCGGGGCTTCGGTGTCCCAGAGAAAGGCTTGCGACTTGCTGGCGGGGCAGGTGAAGTCATCGACCCGGCCAGCGGTCAGGCGAACACGGCTTTCGTTCTTTTCCACGTTGACCCCGAATCTGTAGGCAATCTGTAGGCAAGTTGCGGCGACAACCTGACATGAGAATCAACGATTTGCTGCTTTTGCATCCAGTGCATTCGGCTGCAACTCGTTGATTTACATAGAGTGTATCTACACGGCTCAACGGCTGGAAATGTTTTTTTCTCGGGATTGTGATTCCTGTTGTCGTGGGTTCGAGTCCCATCAGCCACCCCAAAACACCATGAGAAAAGCCCGCAGACAGCGGGCTTTTTTGTTGCTGGATCTTGCCCAGCCGTCTGACCGGCCCGGCGCTGGAGGTCAGTCAAAGCCGCCTGTACGGATGAGGCCGACAGCCAGCCCTTCGATGGAGAACGGCTCCGAGCCCTCCTGGACCCGAATGGGTTGAAAGTCGGGGTTCTCGGGCAACAGCTCAATCACGGCGCCGCTGCGCTTGAAGCGCTTCACGGTCACCTCGTCGCCCAATCGGGCGACCACGATTTGACCGTTGCGCGCCTCTCGGGTCGATTGCACGGCCAGCAGGTCACCGTCGAGCATGCCGGCGTCCCGCATGCTCATGCCTTTGATGCGCAGCAGGTAGTCGGGCCGACGCGCGAACATGCCCTGCTCCACCGCGTAAGTCTGCTCCACGTGCTCTTGCGCCAGGATCGGCGAGCCGGCGGCAACACGGCCGACGAGAGGCAGCAGCAGCTGGGCGATGCCGGGGAGGGGCAGACTGGGCTGCTCTTGCCTGCGTGCACGGTTCACGGCACGCAGGGTGTCAGACTTCAAGCGGATGCCGCGCGAGGTCCCGCCCAGCAGCTCGATCACGCCCTTGCGGGCCAGGGCCTGCAGGTGTTCTTCCGCAGCATTGGCAGACTTGAAGCCCAACTCCGCCGCGATTTCGGCGCGCGTCGGTGGTGCGCCGGTTTGCTCGATGGCGTCTTTGACGAGGTCGAAGATCTGCTGCTGCCGGGCGGTAAGCTTGGGCGAGTTTTGCACGAAGGCTCCTGCCTGTGAGTTTGTCCAGTATCTGTATTTTTAACCAGGAATCCATCACATGCCAAGCAGCGCACCCGTGATCTTGGTTCTGGGCACCGGCGGGACGATCGCGGGCTTGGCCGATTCGCCGGCCACGAGCGGCCGCTATCAAGCCGCCCAACTGCCCATTGCTGCCTTGGCGGCCTCGGTGCCGGGTGTCGCGGGCTACCGCATCGAGTCTCAGCAGGTGCTGCAGATCGATAGCAAGGATTTGAACTTCGGCGATTGGTTTGCACTGCTGGATGCCCTGCAGGCGGCTCAAAGGCGGACCGAAGTGCGGGGCATGGTGATCACGCACGGCACCGACACCCTGGAAGAGACCGCCTATTTTTTGCACCGCGTGCTGATGCCCAGCAAGCCCGTCGTGCTCACCGCAGCGATGCGGCCTGCCAATGCGCCTGATGCTGATGGACCGGGAAATCTGGCCGACGCGCTTGTAGTGGCGGCGTCGGCCTCAGGCGGAGCGATCCTGGTGTGCATGGCGGGCGCGGTCCATGCCGCAGGGGTGCTGCGCAAAGCCCATACGACCGCCGTCGATGCGTTCACGTCGGATGAGGCACCACTGGCCGGCAGGGTCGAGGCCGGCAACTACCTTCCGGGCGAGATCCCTGGCCAGCCTATGTCAATGGCGCCTCTGGCCCTGCCGCCGGTCAGCGACTGGCCGTGGGTCGAGATCGTCGAGAACCATGTGCACGCGGATGGGCGTGCCGTGCAAGCACTGGTGCAGGCGGGGGTGCACGGGCTCGTGGCCGCCGGGACAGGCAATGGCACGCTCAGCCTGCCTCTGGAAGCCGCACTGCGGCTGGCCGCGCAAGCCGGCGTGCGCGTGCTGCGTGCCAGCCGCTGCCTGGTGGGGCCAGTGAGCACTGAGCCCGGGCTGCTGCCCGCGGCGCCCAGCGCCAGCCCGGTGAAGGCCCGGATCGACCTGCTGCTCGAATTGCTCGACGCGCAAGCCGGCCGGGCCTGAGCAGCCGTCAGACGATGTTCAGGCTGACGTCGATGTTGCCGCGCGTGGCGTTCGAGTAGGGGCACACCTCGTGCGCGGCGGCCACCAGGGCCTCCAGCGCGGAACGCTCCATGCTCGGCACGGAAATGTTCATCACGACGGCGATGCCAAAGGCGCCGGCCTTGCCCGTCATCGGGCCAATGCTGACTTGGCTGGTGATGGACACCTCGGATGGCAGCACCTGCTTTTGGCGGGCAGCCACGGCCTTCATCGCGCCGATGAAGCAGGCCGAATAGCCGGCAGCAAACAGCTGCTCAGGGTTGGTGCCCGGGCCGCCGGCGCCGTGCAGTTCCTTGGGAGTGGAGAGGGTCACCTCCAGTGCGCCGTCCGAAGACTTGGCGGTACCGGCGCGGCCCCCCGTGGCAGTGGCGGTGGCGGTGTAGAGGGCGGTGTCGATGGCCATGTGGGCTCCTTGGTGGTTGAGGGGTAAGGCTTAGGAATTGGAGGCGTCGGCAGCGCGGGCCAGCTGGCTGCGCAACACTTGCAGACGGGCCGTGAGTTGGCTGACTTCTTCGAGATTGCAGCCAGTGGCGCAAGCAATCTGGCCTGGGATGTCGAGCGCTCGGGCACGCAGGCGCTTGCCGGCAGTCGTCAGGGCCAGATGGACACGGCGCTCGTCCTCAGCCGAGCGCTGGCGCCGCACCAGGCCCTGCGCCTCCAGGCGTTTGAGCAGCGGCGTCAACGTGCCGGAGTCCAGCCCCAGGCGTTGGCCAAGCTCCGAGACGCTCGGGCCATCCTGCTCCCAGAGCACCAGCATCACCAGATACTGCGGATAGGTCAGGCCAAGCGGCGCCAGCAGGGGCTTGTAGAGCTTGGTGGTGGCCAGCGATGCGGCGTAGAGCGCAAAGCACAGCTGCTGGTCCAAGCGAAGCCAGGCCGCACGGGGATCGTGGGCTGAATCAGCGGCACCGGCGGCGGCTTGTGGCTGGGTGGCGGAGCGAGGCATGGCGAGAATGTAGCTGGCAATTAAATTGCACACAATCTATATGGATTTGCCGATGACGCGCTGCAGTGGATCTGCGACCATCGCCCGCCGAACAAGCAAGGAGTCGCGCATGGGTCTGGTCGCTTCCGTGTTGGTGGGCCTGGTGGCCTTGCTGCACTTCTACATCCTCGTGCTGGAGATGTTTCTCTGGACCACACCCAAAGTTCGCAAGGCCTTTGGGCTGACGCCCGAGTTCGCCGAAGCCAGCAAGGTGCTGGCCGCAAACCAAGGGCTCTACAACGGCTTTCTGGGCGCGGGTTTGGCGTGGGGTCTGGCGCGCGGGGACGTCGCCACCCAGGCCTTCTTCCTGGGCTGCGTGTTCGTGGCCGGCGTCTACGGCGCGGCCACGGCCAACCGCAAGATCCTGTTCGTTCAGGCACTGCCGGCGCTGGTGGCTGGCGTCGCGCTCTATCTGGCGTGACGGCCTTCAATCGCTGCCGCTAGAAGGGCAGGGGGGCGCTGAACTGCTGACCCAGCAAGGTCAGCTCTGCCGCATGGAGCAAGAGCCGCTCGGCCGAGGGCTCACCCGGGCCATACAGCGGGTCGCCGCAGATTGGATACCCCAAGGCCGCCATGTGCACGCGCAGCTGGTGTGTGCGCCCCGTCACCGGCTCCAGCTCGATGCGTGTGCGGCATGCCCCCTCGGGCTGAAGCACGCGCCAGCGTGTCAGCGCCGCCTTGCCGTGAAGCATGTCGACTTGCTGGCGCGGGCGGTTGGGCCAGTCGCAAGACAGCGGCAGATCCACCAGCTGCCAGGCAGCGGCTTCCGGCCGGCCCTGGACCACGGCCACATAGCGCTTGGCCACGCGCCGCTCGGCAAACTCACGGCTCAAGCTGCGTTGCCATTCGGGCCCGCGAGCCAGCACCAGCAGGCCAGAGGTGGCCTGGTCCAGCCGATGGACGATCAAGGCATCGGGATAGATCGCCTGGACGCGGCTGCTGGCGCAATCCTGCTTGTCAGGGCCACGCCCCGGCACGGACAACAAGCCGGACGGCTTGTCCACCACGACCAGGCGCTCATCCACATGGACGATGTTCACGCTGAGCGCTTGAGCGAGACGCCAATCCCGGCCACGATCAGCACAAAGGCGGCGCCATGGAACCACTCAGGTGCCAGGCCCAACAAGGCGGCCGACAGCACAGCGGCAAAGACCGGCGTCAGGTTGCTGGCCAGCGCGGCCAGTGCGGGACCGCCCTCGGCCACGCCGGCACTCCAGCACCGGTAGGCGATGAGCGACGGCCCGACGGCAACAAACACCAGCGCGGCCACGAGTCCCGGGGACCACAGGATGGCCGCCGGGGCGGCGACCTGTTCGATGCCGGCCATCCCGAGTGCAAAGCTGGCCCCGAAGATCAACTGGGCCATCAAGGCTTCGGCCCAGGTCCAGACCGGACGCTGCGCGCCTTGCATGGCCGCTGGCGGCCGGGCCAGCAACCACGAGTACAAGGCCCACACGAAGAGCGCGATGACCATATAGCCGTCGCCGGGAACGAAATGCAGTTCGGCCAGCACGCGCCAGTCACCGCGCGCAATCACCAGCAAGACGCCCGCCGTCGAGAGCGCCGCGCCCAGCATCTCGCGCCGCTGCGGCCGCACGCCAAAGAACAGCGCGCCCACGGCCATCATCCAGACGGGCATGCTCGCCACCATC
>CALMQC010000517.1 GCA_937871895.1 uncultured Roseateles sp.
TGTTTCGTTGCGGCGTTTGGCAGCGGCGCGGTCAGCGGCAGCACGGGCTTCGCGCTGGCGGCGCACCTCGTCGAGCGAGGCCACGGGTTTGGCGGCTGCCAGGGCCGGCGCGGCGTCCAGCGTGGGTTCCACCTGGCCGCGCAGCTCGGCATCGCGGCGGCGCAGCATGCGCTCGCGCACATAGTCCTGGAAGGACAGCGTGCTCATGGCGAGTTGCTCGACGTCGCGGCCCACGGTCTGGCGGCTGGCGCTGGCCGAGCGGCGTTCGGGGGCGCTGGCGCGCTCGGAGAACGGAGCACGGGCGGCCGGCGTCGGCGTGGCGGGCGTGATGCGTGCGGCCTGCTCGATCTGCCCCAGGCCCTCGGGGGCCATGGCCATGATCTCCACGCCGCCGGGCACCGACTTGTTGGACAGCACCACGGCATCGGGCCCGAAGGCCTGCTTGACCTGGGCCAGCGCCTCACGGGTGCTGGGGGCGGTGAACTTGCGCATGTTCATCATGCTGTACCTCCGATGATGGAGCCGATGCGGATGGTGTGGGTCTCAGGAATCTCGCTGTGGCCGAGCACCTTGAGGCGGGGCGCGGCGCGCTTGAGCAGACGCGCGATGGGGGCGCGGATCAGGTCGGGGACCAGCAGCGTCGCCGGGACCCCGCGGTCCTCTTGGGACTGGGCGGTCTCGGCGGCGCTGCGGGCCAGGGTGTCGGCCACGCCGGGGTCCAGCGCGGCGCCGTGCGGCGAGGTGAGCGCCTGGGTGACGAGGCGCTCCAGGTCGGGCTCCAGCGCGATGACGTCGAGCTCCTTCACGCTGCCGTAGATCTGCTGCACGATGGCCGGCGCGATGTGGGTGCGGATGCGCTTGGTGAGCTCGACCGGGTCGGTCACGGTGGGCGCGTACTCGGCCATGCATTCGATGATGGAGCGCATGTCGCGCACGTGCACGCCCTCCTCCAGCAGCAGCTGGAGCACGCGTTGCAGTGTGGCAATGCCGACCATCTTGGGGATCACGTCTTCGATGAGTTGCGGCGCCTGCTTGGTCAGGTGGTCCACCAGGGCCTGGGTCTCCACGCGGCCCAAGAGGCGCGCCGCGTGCACTTGCATCAAGTGTGAAAGGTGGGTCGCCACCACGGTCGAACAATCAACCACGGTGTAGCCGGCCATTTGGGCCATTTCCCGCTGGCGTTCTTCGATCCACACCGCAGGCAGGCCAAAGGCCGGGTCGGTGGTGGTGGTGCCAATGAGCTTTTGCGCCGCGTGGCCGGGGTTGATGGCGAGCCACATGCCGGGGTAGGCCTCGGCCTCGCCCACCACCGCGCCGCGCAGCAGGATGCGGTACTGGCTGGGGCGCAGCTCCAGGTTGTCGCGGATGTGCACCGGCGGCGGCAGGAAGCCCACCTCCTGCGCAAACTTGCGGCGCACACCCTTGATGCGGCTGAGCAGGTCGCTCTCGCGGGTCTTGTCGACCAGGGCGATGAGGCGGTAGCCAACCTCCAGGCCCAGGGTGTCCACGGGCACGAGGTCGTCCCAGGTCGCCTCGGCCTGCGGCTCGGCCACCGGCATCAAGGGCTTGACGGCCTTGGCTGCCTCGGCCGCCATCTCGCGGCGCCGCAGCCACCAGGCCAGGTAGCCGATGCCGCTCGCAATCAACAGGAAGACAAAGTGAGGCATGCCCGGGATCAGGCCCAGCATGCCGACCACGCCAGCCGTGATCGCCATGGCCTTGGCGGAGCCAAACACCTGACGGCCGATCTGGCTGCCGACGTCCTTGTCCGAGCCCACGCGCGACACCACCATGGCGGCCGAGACCGAGATCAGGAGCGCCGGGATCTGAGCGACGAGCGCATCGCCCACCGCCAGCAGGATGTAGCTGTCAGCCGCCTGGCTGGCCGAGAGGCCGTGCTGCGCCACGCCGATGATGAAGCCGCCGACGATGTTGATGGCCAGGATCAGCATACCGGCCACGGCGTCACCACGCACGAACTTGCTGGCACCGTCCATGGAGCCGAAGAAGTCGGCCTCGTCGCTCAGCTCCGCGCGGCGGCGCTTGGCCTCGGCTTCGTTGATGAGGCCGGCGTTCAGGTCGGCATCCACCGCCATCTGCTTGCCAGGCATCGCGTCCAAGGTGAAGCGTGCGCCGACTTCAGCAATCCGCTCGGCACCCTTGGTCACCACGATGAAGTTGATGACCACGAGGATGGCGAAGACGATCAAGCCGACCGCGAAATTGCCACCGATCAGGAAGTGCCCAAAGCTCTCGATCACCTTGCCCGCTGCGGCCGGGCCGGTGTGGCCCTGCAGCAGCACCACGCGCGTGGAGGCCACGTTGAGCGACAGGCGCATCAAGGTCGTCAGCAGCAGCACCACCGGGAAGGCCGCGAAGTCCAGCGCCCGCACCATGTTGGCGGCCACCATCATCACCATCACGGCCATCGCGATGTTGAAGGTGAAGAGCAGGTCCAGCACCAGCGGCGGCAGGGGCAGCACCATCATCCCGAGCACCATCAGCACGCCGATGGGCGCACCGAGCGCCGCCAGGATGCCGGCGCGCGGGCCGAGCACGGATTGCAGTTTGGCCAGCATCTCGTTCACGCCTTAGCCTCCTCATCGCCAAGTTCACCGAGCTCATCGGCGTCCGGCTTCCAGTCCGGGTCGTTGTGGGGGTCCAGGTTGGGCGGCACGTGCGGGTGCGGCTCCACCGGCAGCGCCATGCGGGCGCGCATGGCGGCGCGCAACTGGTAGACATAGGCCAGCACCTGGGCCACGGCGGCGAAGAGCGCGGCCGGGATCTCTTGGTCCAGCTTGGAGTGGGCGTAGAGCGCGCGGGCCAGGGCCGGCTGCTGCAGCACCGGCACCTTGGCGTCCTTGGCGATGTCGCGGATCTTGAGGGCCAGCAGGTCGGCGCCCTTGGCCACCACACGCGGCGCGGCCATCTTGCCGTCCTCGTACTTGAGCGCCACGGCGTAGTGGGTCGGGTTCATGACGACGAGGTCCGCCTTCGGCACGGCGGCCAGCATGCGGCGCTTGGCCATCTCGCGCATGCGCGCCCTGACCTTTTGCTTGATCTCGAGGTTGCCTTCCACCTCTTTCAATTCCTGCTTGGCCTCCTCGCGGCTCATGCGCAGGCGGCGCAGCCAGAGCTGGCGCTGCAAGGGCACGTCCACCACGGCAAACAGCGCCAAGGCCAGCACCACCAGCGCGAGGCCCCCCACCAGCTGCTCGGCCGCATAGGCCAGCGCCGAGGGCAGCGGCACCGCCATGATGCTGACGTAGGACGCCAGGCGCTGCCGCAGCACATAGGCGCCGACGAGGCCCAGCACCAGGGCCAGCAGCGTCGCCTTCAGGGCCACGCCCAGGCCATGCGGGCTGAGCAAGCGCGCCAGACCGGTCAGGGGGTTGAGGTGAGTGAACTTGGGCGCCAGAGGCTTGAGCGTCCAGTTCCATCCACCAGCGCCCAGATGCCCCGCCACCGCCACCAGGGTCAGAGCCAGGCACAGCGGCCCGGCCACGCCCGCAAAGGCCAGGGTCAGCTCCAGCAGCCGGGACTGCATGAAGTCCGCCGCCGCGAGCTGGTGGCCATCAAAGCGCAGGCCATGGCGCATCAGATCCAGCGTGGCGCCCAGCAGGCGTGGCCCGGCAAACCAGATCAGCGCACCACCCGCCCCAATCGCCGCAAAGTGCGGCAGATCGCGCGAACGCGGCAGCTGCCCTTCGGCCCGAGATCGTTCGATCTTCTTGGCCGAGGCTGGCAGGTGGCGGTCGTGAGCATCATGGTCGGCCATGCCCTCGATTGTTCGAAAGGGGCCGCAAAACTTGAGCGGGAAAAGGAGGGGAGATGGGGGTCAGTTCGCTGGGCGGCGACTGGCGGTGCTTGCTCTTCGTGAGGGTGGGGCGATGGCGCGGCCCATGCCGGGAGTCCGCCCCGGCGGGCGGGTAACTTTCTTCTGTCTTGCCAG
>CALMQC010000518.1 GCA_937871895.1 uncultured Roseateles sp.
CGGTGGACTTCATCACCACCCACACCTATGGCGTGGAGCATGGCTTCCTCGACGAATTCGGCGTCGAGGACCGCATGCTGTCGCCCAATCCCGATGCCATCGTGGGCGATGTGCGCCGCGTGCGCGAGCAGATCGAAGCGTCGCACCTGCCGGGCCTGCCGCTCTTCTTCACCGAATGGAGCACCAGCTACAACCCGCGCGACAAGGTGCATGACAGCTATATGAGCGCGTCCTATGTGCTCACCAAGCTCAAGGCCACGCAAGGCCTGGCCCAGCACATGAGCTACTGGACCTACACCGACCTCTTCGAAGAGCCCGGGCCGCCTGATGCGCCCTTCCACGGCGGCTTCGGGATGATGACGCGTGAGGGCATCCGCAAGCCGGTTTGGTTCGCCTACAAATACCTGGCCGCGCTGGCGCAGCTGAACGGCCGCGAGGTCCCCAGCAGTGACTCGCAGGCCTGGGCCGCCACGGATGGCAAGCAGGTGCGCGCCATCGTCTGGGACTGGCGCAACACCGAGCAGAAAGTCAGCAACCGCAGCTTCTTCGGCAAGCCGCAGCCAGCCAAGGTGGCCGGCACCGTGCAAGTCGAGCTGCGCAACCTGGCGCCGGGCCGCTACCGCCTGACCCAGCAGCGCACGGGCTATGCGGTCAACGACGCGCACTCTGCCTACCTCAAGATGGGGGCGCCCAAGGACCTCGACGCCAAGCAACTGGCCGCCCTGCAAGCGCTCACGCGTGACCTGCCCGAGCTGAAGCGCGAGCTGCGTGTAGGCGCCAACGGCGTCGCCCGCATCCGCCTGCCGCTGCGCACCCACGATGTGGTGCTCTTGAGCCTGGAGCCGCTGGGCGCCTGACCGAGGCTGAGCGGCATTGATTGATCAATATATTGATCATTTGAGTTATATTGATAAATATAAGTATCATTTTCTCGCTCAACTGGCTACACTGAGCCCAGCCGCACCGGCGGTGCGCGTTGGAGCAAACACGTGGCCACACCCACTGAGATCGGCGAACAGCTGAGCCTGCTGCGCAAGGCGGCGGGCCTCAGCATGGAGGCGCTGGCCGCCAAGGCCGGCGTCTCGCGCATGACGGTGCAGCGCATCGAGGCCGGGGCCGATGTGCGGCTGCAGACCGTGCAGGACCTGCTGCGCGTGCTCGGCATGGAGCTGATGCTCGTGCCCCGCGCCTTGAAGCAGGACCTGCAGAGCTTTGTGCAGGCGCAGGGCCGCCTGATCGGCCAGCCGGTGGGCGTCGAGGCCCCGCCCTCCGCCGTCGAGCAATTGCGCCGCGCCAGCCAGCCTGAGGGCGATGCGCCGTGAGCACGTTCATCAAATACCTGCGGCTCTACCTGCACACGTCGGCGGCCGCAGGCCCGCTGCGCCGTCCCATCGGCTACCTCTCGCAGTACGGCGACATCCTGCGCGTCTCCTTCGACGAGGACTACATCGCCGATGCCCAGCGCCCCGTGCTCTCGCAGGTCTACCGGGGCGAGACCGAGGCGCAGACCCGGGCCATCCTGCGCGCCCAGCGCGACCTGCGCGTGGTGCGCACCGACGGCCACTGGCCGGCCTACTTCATGAACCTGCTGCCCGAGAGCCACAACCGCCGCCGTCTGGCGCGCGAGCGCGGCTGCAGCGAGGAAGACGAGTTCGAGCTGCTGGCGGCTGCCGGGCACGATCTGATGGGCGCGCTGGAGGTCGAGCCCCTCGCCCCGCAGGCCGAGCTGCCGCGCGAGGTGCGCAACTGGCACACCGCCCTCGGGCTCGACGTGCTGGAGCCGGGCTTCGTTGAGACGCCGGTCGAAGACGGTGCCGCGCTGCCCGGCGTGGTGGACAAGTTCTCCGCCATCAAGGACGGCCGCCGCTATGTCGTCAAGCGCCACGGCCAGGCCGGCGAGTACATCCTCAAGCTGCCCTCGACGGACCATCCCGACCTCGCCGAGAACGAGTTCACCGGCTACCGCCTGTGCCAGGCCCTGGGCCTGGACTGCGCGCAGGCCGAACTCATCCCGCGTGCGGAGGCCGAATTGCCCGAGGCCACGCCCTTTGAACACGTGCTCGCGGTACGCCGTTTTGACCGCGAGCTGCTGCCCAGCGGCGCGGTGCGGCGCGTGCACTTCGAGGAGTTCTGCCAGGTCTTTGGCCTGGAGCCGCGCCAGAAGTACGGCACCGACCTGCTGCGCGACTACGGCCAGATCGCCCTCGTGCTGGAGCATCTGTCCGGCGAGCCCGCGCGCGACGGCGCCGAGTTTGTGCGTCGCTTTGTCGCCTTCATCCTGATGGGCAACTGCGATGCCCATCTCAAGAACTGGGGCCTGCTCTACCCCGATGGTCGCAGCCCGCGTTTGGCCCCCGTGTACGACCCCGTCTGCGTGGCCGCGCACTTCGATGACGCCGACCCGCGCCGCTATGGCTACAACCGCGCCATCGATGCGCGCCTGCGCGCCTTCTCGATGGCGGACCTGGAAGCCCTGCTGCGCAGCGCCCGGCTGCCGCAGCGCAGGCTCACGCAGTTGCTGCGCGCCGCGCGCGAGGCCGTGGCGCAGGCACGCGCCGAGTGGCCGGCCCTGCTGCAAGACGCGCCCGAGGCCGTGCGCCGCACCGTCA
>CALMQC010000519.1 GCA_937871895.1 uncultured Roseateles sp.
CACCGCCACCTCATTCCGCGCCTTCACATGCCCAAACCCTCGCAGGTTCTCCACACACCGAGCGAGTTCAATGGCCGCAGGCAGCGTCTCGACAGTCAGCCCACCCAGCCGCGACACGATGCCGTCGCGATAGCGCCCAATCCACGCCCGCTCCATGCGCCGCTCCACCGTGTAGCCGAACGGATCGAACGCCGTGCCGCGCAAACCCTTCAAGTACGACAGCCCGCGCAGCACCGGCCGCAGCCACGGCCCAAACGCGCGCTTGACCAAGTCGCCCTTCTCGTTGTGTCGCGACAGGAGCGGTGGCGCGAGGTGGTGGACGAGCTTGAAGTCGCCCTCGAACTCGGCCGCGATGCGGGCGGTGAAGGCCGGGTCGCTGTGCAATCTGGCGACCTCGTACTCGTCCTTGTAGGCCATCAGGCGGTAGAGCTGCTGGGCCACGGCCTCGGTGAGGCGGGTGGAGCCGAGTGGCGCTTCGGCCGCACGCACGCGTTCGACGAAGCTGCGGTAGTCAGCCGCGTAGGCAGTGTTTTGATAGGCCGTGAGCAGCTCGACCCGTCGGGTGATGAGCTGATCAAGCGAGGGGCGCTGGATGACCTCGATGACCTGCTGCGTCACAAACAGCGCCTCGACGCTGGCGAGGTCGTGCGCGCAGCGGCGGCCCCACTCGAAGGCGGCGCGGTTGCGCTCCACCTGCACGCCGTTGAGCTCGATGGCGCGCAGGATCGCCTCACGCGACAGCGGCACGCGGCCCAGTTGCCAGGCCACGCCGAGCATCAGCGGGTTGGTGTAGATCGAGTCGCCGAGCAACTGCACGGCCACGCGCTCGGCATCGAAGGCGAGCAGGTGCTCGGGGCCGACGGCCTGGCGCAGCGCTTGCTCGCAGGCCTGGGCGGGGAAGCGCCAGTCGGGCTGGTGGACGAAGGCCGCCGTGGGCGTGCCGTGGGTGTTGAGGGCCACGTGGGTGCGGCCCTCGCGCAGCACGGCGAGCGTGGCCTTGTTGGCCGCCACGATGGCGTCGCAAGCGATGACGAGGTCAGCCTCGGCGGTGCCCACCTTGGTGGCGTAGAGGTGATCCGCGTCGTCGGCGATCTGGATGTGGCTCCAGGTGGCGCCGCCCTTTTGCGCAAGGCCCGCTGCGTCCTGCGTGATGACGCCCTTGCCCTCCAGGTGAGCCGCCATGCCGAGCAGTTGGCCGATGGTGATGACACCGGTGCCGCCCACGCCGGCCACGACGATGCCCCAGGCCTGCGGCGCGGCGGGCACTTGTGGCTCGGGCACCGGCGGCAGGGCCGGCTCGGCGACTGCGCACGGCGCTGGCTTCTTCGGCTGCCCGCCCTCGACGGTGACGAAGCTCGGGCAGAAGCCCTCCAGGCACGAGTAGTCCTTGTTGCAAGTGCTTTGGTTGATGCGGCGCTTGCGGCCGAGCTCGGTCTCCAGCGGCTCGACGGACAGGCAGTTGGACTGCACGCTGCAGTCGCCGCAGCCCTCGCACACCGCTTCGTTGATGACGACGCGGCGGGCCGGGTCGGAGAGCTTGCCGCGCTTGCGGCGACGGCGCTTCTCGGTGGCGCAGGTCTGGTCGTAGAGCAGCACCGTGGTGCCGGGGATCTCGCGGAACTCGCGCTGCAGTGCGTCCATCTCGCGGCGGTGGTGGACGGTGACGCCGGGCAGCAAGGCCTGGCCCTCGTACTTCTCGGGCTCGTCGGTCACCACGCAGAAGCGCCGCGCGCCTTCGGCCAGCACGCTCTGCATGATCTGCAGCACGCTGTGACCCTCAGGTCTCTCGCCCACTTGCTGCCCGCCGGTCATCGCGACCGCGTCGTTGTAGAGGATCTTGTAGGTGATGTTGACGCCCGCCGCGATGCTCTGGCGGATGGCGAGCAGGCCGCTGTGGAAGTAGGTGCCGTCGCCGAGGTTGGCGAACACATGCGTCTCGGTCGTGAAGGGCGCCTGCCCCACCCAGGGCACGCCTTCGCCGCCCATCTGGGTGAAGGTGGCGGTGCGGCGCCCCGGCATCCAATTCACCATGTAGTGGCAGCCGATGCCGGCCATGGCGCGCGAGCCCTCGGGGACCTTGGTGGAGGTGTTGTGCGGGCAACCGCTGCAGAACCAGGGCGTGCGCTCGGCGCTGCCGGCGGTGGTCAGCTCGTGGGCGAGGGCGCGCTCCTTGGCCTCGATCAGCGCCACCCGGGCATCGAGCCGCACGGCGATGTCGGCATCCACCCCGAGGCGCTTGAGCCGCTTGGCAATGGCACGGGCAATGAGTGCGGGCGTGAGGTCGGCCTGCGGTCGCAACAGCCAGTGTTCGCTCGGGTTGGGCACGCTCCACTCGCCGCCGTCGGCGTCGCCGGCGTCGAACTTGCCCAGCACATTGGGCCGCACGTCGGGCCGCCAGTTGTAGAGCTCTTCCTTGACCTGGTACTCGATGATCTGGCGCTTCTCCTCGACGACCAGGATCTCCTGCAGCCCCTGCGCAAAGGCGCGCGTGGTCTGCGCCTCCAGCGGCCACACGACATTGACCTTGTGCAGGCGCAGACCGATGCGGCGGCAGGTGGCGTCGTCGAGCCCGAGGTCGTGCAGGGCCTGCCGGGTGTCGTTGTAGGCCTTGCCGCTGGCGATGATGCCGAAGCGGTCGTGGGCAGACTCGATGACGTTGTGGTTGAGCCGGTTGGCGCGCACATAGGCCATCGCGGCGTACCACTTGAAGTTCATCATCCGCGCTTCCTGCTCCAGCGGCGGGTCGGGCCAGCGGATGTGCAGGCCACCGGGCGGCATCTCGAAGTCCTCGGGCCACACGATGCTGACGCGGTCGGGGTCGATGCTGATGGAACTGGACGACTCGACGATCTCCTGGATGGTCTTCATGCCCGCCCAGAGCCCCGAGAAGCGGCTCAGCGCGAAGGCGTGCAGGCCCATGTCGAGGATGTCCTGAACGCTGGAGGGGAAGAACACCGGCAGGCCAGCGGCCTTGAAGACGTGGTCGCTCTGATGCGCGGCCGTGCTGCTCTTGGCGATGTGGTCGTCACCCGCGATGGCGATCACGCCGCCGTGTTTGGCGGTGCCGGCCATGTTGGCGTGCTTGAAGACATCGATGCAGCGGTCCACCCCCGGGCCCTTGCCGTACCAGAGGCCGAAGACGCCGTCGAAGCGCTTCTTGTCGGGGGTCAGGTCGAGCTGCTGGGTACCCCAGACGGCGGTGGCACCGAGCTCTTCGTTGACGCCGGGCTGGAAGACGATGTGCTGGCGCTGCAAGTGCTCGCGCGCGGCCATCAAGGCCTGGTCGTAGGTGCCGAGCGGCGAGCCCCGGTAGCCGCTGATGAAGCCCGCGGTGTTGAGCCCCGCAGCCGCATCGCGCACGCGCTGCAGCATGGGCAGCCGCACCAGGGCCTGGACCCCGCTCATGAAGGCTCGCCCGGTGTCGAGGGCGTACTTGTCGTCAAGGGTGACGGACTGCAGGGCGCGGAGCACGTGCTCGGGCAGCGGGGCGTTCATGGCGGAACTCCTTAGAGTGTGCTGCGCGTGAGGCCGTTGTGGGGCTGGGGCGCGGCGAGTGGCCGGGTAAGGCCGGGTGCCAGCCAGTGTAGGCAAAGCCGCTGGCAAGATGCACGCATGAGCCCCGCCGCCCTGCCACTGAGTCACCTTTCACTGGCGCTGGCGGCGGTGCTCGTCTGGGGCAGCAACTTCGTGGTCATCCAGTTCGCGCTGGCCGAGCTGCCGCCGCTGACCATGGCGGCGCTGCGTTTCACGATGGCAGCCCTGCCTGCGGCCTTGCTGCTACCGCGTCCGGCCGTGCCATGGGGTCAGTTGGCAGCCTATGGCTTGTTTGTGGGCGCCGGCCAGTTTGGCCTGCTCTACACGGCCATGGCGCACGACATCTCGCCCGGCATGGCTTCGCTTGTGATCCAGACGCAGGTCTTCTTCACGCTGCTGCTGGCGGTGGCCTTTGCGGGTGAGCGGGTGCAGCGCTTCCAGGCGGCGGCACTGGCGCTGGCGGCGGGGGGCATCGGCGTGATCCTCACGCACACGGGCGGCAGCGTCACGCCGATGGGCTTGGCGCTCACCTTGGCCGCCGCGTTCTCGTGGGCCTGCGGCAACCTCGTCGGCAAGCGCGCCGGGCGCGTCAACATGCTGGCCTACACGGTGTGGAGCAGCCTCTTCGCCGCTGCGGCGCTGTGGGTGATGGCGCTGTGGCACGACGGCCCGGCGCGTGCGCTGCACGCCGTGCAGGCAGCCTCGCCGCTGGCCTGGGCCGCGATGGGCTGGCAGGCCTATGCCAACACGCTGTTTGGCTATGGCATCTGGAGCTGGCTGCTGTCGCGGCACGAGGCCTCGCAGGTGGTGCCTTTTGCGCTGGGGGTGCCGGTGGTGGGCATGCTCACGGCCAGTGTGGTGGTGGCCGAGCCGCTGCCGGGCTGGAAGCTGGCCGCAGCGGGCCTGGTGCTGGCGGGTCTGCCGCTCAATGTCTTCTGGCCGGCGCTGCGGCGCCGCCTACGCGAAGGCGCCTGACTTGAGCCTCAAAGCTCGTCCGCCCGCGAGGGTGTCGTGACTTCTGCACGTTCCACCCCGAGGGGCTCCCTGCAGTGCCGGCGCTTCGGTAATTCGCCCGTCGAAAGCGCGCGGGGCCTGCTTACATTCATGGCTTCGGGCTCGCGGTCGTTGTGCGGGTCCCCTCAAGCTCAAGCCCTGCCTTCATGAACATCCGCGTCCTGGGTTGCTCTGGCGCCATTGCCGCCGGCTACCAGACCACTGCCTTCCTGCTCGATGACGACGTGCTGCTCGATGCAGGCACGGGCGTGGGCCTGCTCAGCCTGGAGGCGCTGGCCCGCATCGATCACATCTGCCTCAGCCACTCGCACCTGGACCACATCCTCGGCATCCCTCTGCTGGCCGATGCGGTGCTGCGCCTGCGCCACGCCGCCGGCCGCCCGCCGGTGCAGGTGCATGCCCTGCCCGAGACGCTGGACGCGCTGCGCCAGCACGTCTTCAACGGCGTGATCTGGCCTGACTTCACGCGCCTGCCTAACGCCACGCATCCCGTGTTGAGCCTGCACTCTTATGCGGTGGGCGACGTCATCGAACTGGCGGGCCGGCGCATCGAGATCCTCTCGGCCGCGCACACCGTGCCCGCCTGCGGCTTCGCCGTGCAGGGCTCGCAGGGGCGGCACTGGGTCTACACCGGCGACACGGGCCCCAACCCGCTGCTCTGGCAGCGGCTCAACCAGTTGCAGCTCTCGCACTTGGTGATCGAGACGGCGTTCAGCGACGACGAAAAGGTCGTCGCGCACCTGAGCCAGCACCTCTGCCCCGAAGACCTGGGCACCGAGCTGGCGCAATTGCAAGGCAGCGTGGACGTGCGCATCACGCACATCAAACCCGGCGAGGTCGAGGCCGTGATGGCCGGCATCGGCGCGCTGCAGAGCAGCCACCGCATCCAGGCCCTGCACTCGGGCGATGTGATGGCGCTCTAGCGCTGCGTCATCGCCGCGTCATGGCGGCAACAAAGCGCGCATCCAGCGCCGCCATCCACACCGCTTTCTGCTCCGGCTCCACAAAGCTGGCCTGCAGGCTGTTGCGCAGCAGTGCATAGGCCTCGGCCGCGCCCCATTGCGGCTGCGCGGCGAAGAGGGCTTCGAAGTTGCGCCCCAAGTAGCCGCCAAAGTAGGCCGGGTCGTCGGAGTTGATGGTCACGCACAGGCCAGCGGCCAGCATCGCGGGCAGCGGGTGCTCGGCCAGGCTCGGCACCACGCAGAGCTTGAGGTTGGAGAGCGGGCACACCGTCAGCGGCACGGCCTCGGCGGCCAGGCGCTGCATCAGGGCGGGGTCGTCGATGCTGCGCACGCCGTGGTCGATGCGCTCGGCCTGCAACAGGTCCAGCGCCTGCTCCACATAGGCGGCCGGGCCTTCTTCGCCGGCATGCGCCACCACGCGCAGGCCCAGCGTGCGTGCCCAGGCAAACACACGCTCGAACTTGGCCGGCGGGTGGTCGCGTTCGGAGCTGTCCAGCCCCACGCCGATGAAGTACTCGCGGTAGGGCAGGGCCGCCTCCAATGTCTGCAGCGCCTCGGCCTCGCTCAGGTGCCGCAGGAAGCACAGGATCAGGCCACTCGTCAGCCCCAGCTGCCGCCGCGCCTGCTCCGAAGCGCGGTGCAGGCCGAGGATGACGGCGCCCATGGGCACGCCGCGGACCGTGTGCGTCTGCGGGTCGAAAAAGATCTCGGCATGCACGATGCCGTCCGCCGCCGCGCGCTGGAAGTAGGTCCAGCCCAGCTCAAAGAAGTCGTCCTCCGTGCGCAGCACGTCGGCGCAGGCGTAGTAGAGGTCGAGAAAGCTCTGCAGGTCCTCAAAGTCCATCGCCTCACGCAGCGCCTCGACGCTCGCGTACGGCAAGGTGATGCCATGCCGAGCCGCGAGCTGAAACGTCAGCTCCGGCTCCAGCGAGCCCTCGATGTGCATGTGCAGCTCGGCCTTGGGCGCGCGGGCGAGCAGGCCCGGCACGGCCGAGTTGGGGATGCGGGAGAAGTCGATCTGGTGGGTCATGTGTCTTTGCATTCGGGCCGAGCGCCGGGCCGCCCCAAGCCGGCCCACTGATGCGGTTTGCGGCTCAATGCCGCAAACCGCATCGTCCCCTCGGGGGACCGGCTAGGCTTGCCCGCGTCCAGCGAGGCAAGACTGGACGAGGGGCACCTACTTACTGCCTGGAACCTTGCCTTCCACACCCTTGACGAAGAACTTCACGCCGCCCAGGAAAGCGTCGTCTGCGACCACATCCTTGGCCAGCACTTCCTTGCCGGTGTTGTCGACGATGGGGCCCTTCCAGATGCTGAAGCTGCCGTCCTTGAGCCCGGCCTTGACGGCATCGACCTTGGCCTTCACGTCGGCCGGCACGTCAGCGGCGATAGAGACGAGGTCGATGGCGCCTTCCTTCACGCCCCACCAGGCCTGGCCGGTGGCCCAGGTGCCTTCGAGGGCGTCCTTGGTGGCCTTGATGTAGTACGGGGCCCAGTTGATGGTGGCGGAGGCGAGGTGAGCCTTGGGGCCGTAGGCCGTCATGTCGGAGTCCCAGCCGAAGGCGCGCTTGCCTTTTTCTTCAGCCGTCTTGAGCACGGCGGCGGAGTCGGTGTTCTGCATCAGCACGTCAGCGCCGCCGTTGATCAGGGCGGTGGCGGCCTCGGTTTCCTTCGGCGGGTTGAACCACTCGTTGACCCACACGACCTTGGTCTTGATCTTGGGGTTCACGCTCTGCGCGCCGAGGGTGAAGCTGTTGATGTTGCGGATCACCTCGGGGATGGGGATGGAGCCCACCACGCCCAGCACATTGGTCTTGGTCATGCCGCCCGCGATCACGCCGGCCATGTAGGCGCCCTCGTAGGTGCGGCTGTCGTAGGTGCGCAGGTTCTCGGCCGTCTTGTAGCCGGTGGCGTGCTCGAACTTGACGCCCTTTTGCTCAGCCGCGACCTTGAGCATGGGCTCCATGTAGCCGAAGGTGGTGCCGAAGATCAGCTTGTTGCCCTGGCCCACCATGTCGTTGAAGACGCGCTCGGCGTCGGCGGCCTCGGGCACCTTCTCGACGAAGCTGGTCACGATCTTGTCGCCAAACTCTTTCTCCAGCGCCTTGCGGGCGTTGTCGTGCGCGAAGGTCCAGCCACCGTCGCCCACCGGGCCCACGTAGGCGAAGGCCACCTTCAGGGGCTCGGCCTTGGCAGGCGCCGATGCGGCAGGGGCGGCCGGTGCGGCTTCTTCCTTCTTGCCGCAGGCGGCCAGCGCCATGACGCAGGCCAGGCCCGTCAGGCCCAAGGTCCGGCGAATCGAATCGTGTGTCTTCATGCGAACTCCTCTAGGGACAAGGTTCAGGGGTTGGAAAGACGGCCTCACTGTCCGGGCCGGAAGGGTTTGCCCAGCGACGCGGGCATGTTGATGCGGATCCAGGCCGGGTTGCGCGAGATGAGCACCAGCACGGCGATGGTGGCGAGGTAGGGCAGCATGGAGAGCCACTGGCTCGCGATCTCGATGCCCTCGCTCTGCAGGTGGAACTGCAGCATGGTCACGCCGCCAAAGAGGTAGGCCCCCAGCAGCACGCGCGCCGGCCGCCAGGTGGCAAAGGTGGTGAGCGCCAGCGCGATCCAGCCCTTGCCGGCCACCATGCCCTCGACCCACAGCGGCGTGTAGATGATCGAGAGGTAAGCCCCGGCGAGACCACACAGCGCGCCGCCCGCCGCCATGCTGGCGAGCCGGATGCGCCGCACCGGGTAGCCCAGTGCATGCGCCGACTCGGGCGACTCGCCCACCGCGCGCAGCACCAGGCCGGCACGGGTGCGGTAGAGGAAGA